>CAKZMS010000712.1 GCA_937128785.1 uncultured Opitutaceae bacterium
GTATATTTCTGGGCCAGGGCCTCACGTAGCGGCGGGATGCCCGGGGTCGGTGCATACTTGGTCTTGCCCTCTTCGAGCGCAACGGACGCTGCCGCTTTGATGTGGGCCGGGGTATCGAAATCCGGTTCGCCGGCGGCAAAGCCGCAGACGTCTTCGCCGGCGGCTTTCAAGGCCTTTGCTTTGGCGTCCACCGCCAACGTGGGAGATGGCGATACGTTAAGGGCCCAAGTGGAAAGAGTCGCGGGTGCTTGGCTCATGGTAAACGAGCCGACCTAAGTCCCCCGAAAAACGAAAGGCAAGCCCCGCTCGGCGGTGACTTGCCCGAATAGCCGATTCTACGGAACGAATCGGAGGCGTGATCGCGATTTAGCGACGACGCTTGGTTTTCTTGGCGGTCTTCTTAACCGCCTTTTTGACGGCCTTCTTCACGACCTTTTTAGCCGTCTTCTTGGTGGTCGCGGAGGCCTTCTTTTTGCCTTTGGCTGTCTTCTTGGTTTTGGCGGGACGCGTGGCGGCCAGATCATCGAGGGAGGCGCGCAGGAGTGCACCCACACTGACCTTCTTCTTGCGGGACTGCCGACTGAGGAGCGTCTTCATGTCGGCCGGGAGGCGCACGGAGATTTGCCGGTGCTCTTCGCGGGAAGACTCGTAGCGGTCGAAGTTGAACTTCGCCAATGCCAGTCGCACCACTTCACTGGTCGATGCCAATCCCAACTTGGATTGTGCCGACGCGATCTTGTCGATCAGGGAAACCGGCAGATCAAAGGTGAGGGGGGAAGCGGGACGGGAAGCTTTTTTGGCCATGGCTGGGTAGTGGCTGGAGAACTACGAGAAGTAAGACAGCCTCCACAAAACCTATTCAGACGCCCTCCTAGCAATGCAAAACTTCGCTCCTCCGAAGATTGAGTGACTTTTCATTAAACAGCGGTCGGACCAGGTGCGCTTTGATCGGCGGATCGCAGCAATTCGATCAGGTCCTTTCGCATTTCCGCCCCACCCCCGACGTAAACGATCCCCGGCATCTGCAAATCGAAAGTCTTCAGCGGCAGCGGGCTATCGGAAATGAACTCCACATCCCCACCCGCTCCGCGCACCAGCGCAATCCCGGCGGCGATGTCCCAAATTTTCACGTTATGATCCACCACTCCCTCGAGCAGACCCGCCGCGACGTAGGCGAGATGAAGCGCACTGCTGCCTAACGCCCGCACTTTGCACGAGGTGATCATCGCTTCTCCATGACCGGGATAACGGCCGACGGCCCGCGGACTGTGGAAACCGATCGGGGAAGAACCTTCCAATCTTCCCTCATGAATCCCGACCGGCCGTTCACCGTCCCACGTGCCAAACCCGGGACCACCGTGCATGACCACGCGGCGGGAGGCATCGTAAAGGATGCCATAGACCGGCTCACCGTTTTCGCAAAGCGCCAGCGAAATAGCGCATTGGGCCAGACCCAGCGCGAAGTTGTTGGTGCCGTCGATGGGATCCAGCACCCACGAGAACCGGCTTGTTACGGCGATGGACGTTGCGGTCGCCAACTCCTCGCTCAGGCAAATGTCCTCGGGGAAGGCATCGTTGAGCGCTTCGATTATTCCGGCAGAGATCGCCAGGTCCGTTTCCGTGATTCGGCTCCCATCCGATTTCCAACTACTGTCGACTCTGCCTAGATCGGCCTGCAACCGATCGGCGAACTTTTCGACCACCCGGCGGGCCCCCGCCACTCGCGATTCGATATCAGCAACGGTTTCGGCGGACAAGGGCTCGGGAAAGGACATCACCGGGCACCTTCGCACACGGTTGGCTCGAAACGCATCAAAAAATCCCGCCCCCGCGGATTATTCGTAATCGTAGAGCTTGGGATCTCGCCGCGGGGGCGGCCGGCGCACCTTGAAACGCTGCTTGGGCTCCTTGGGATCTTCCGGCGGTCCGCCCGCACCGCCCATGCCCCCCATCGGGTCGCCGTAGGGATCTCCCCCCATGCCGTCTTCTTCCCCGCCCAGCTGATCTTCGAGCGATTCCGGGTCGGCCCCCTCCTCCAGTTTGCGCACGACTTCCTCCATCTCGCCATCGAGTTTCTCGCCGGTCATCTCCGCCATCTTGCGCATCATGCGCCCCATCGCCTTGGGATCGTTCTCATCGACGTTGGCAAATTCACCCTCCATCGCCGCCATGGCGGCCTCGAGTTTTTGGTCCTCCTCGTTGCCCGCGATTCCATCGTCGGCGGGCGGTGGCGGCTCGTCCGAACTTCCGGGTTTGGTGATAGCAAAGCCAGACACCATTTTCCGCATCTTGAACTTCGGATTGTCCGGGCACTTGGGAACGGTCTCCCCTTGGGCGATCGATTTCGCGTAGAATTGATAGACGGTGTTATTGTCCGGACAGAAATACTCGTAGATCGGCATTGCTAGGATAGTGATTTCGCAGCAATTCAACCCCTCGCGCGAGGTTGGCAAGCTTGAGTTTTGGGATTCAACTACCCGTCAGCTAGCGCAGAGGGCGCCAAACCGATGAGTCCGGGTAGAAAGCCTGCCAGGCAAACCAGAAAACGGAGACATGCGGCACTTCCTTTCCGGTCGTAATATCGGTGATCACCACATCATCGGTTTTCTCGTGGTAGGTTACCTGGATCGGACGGGCCCCAATCGCGTCAAACAACTGCTTACGGTCCTTGAGCGCTTCCAGGGGCCACGCCCGAGCCGCCCAGCCTTCAACCGCTGATATCATCCGCTCCTTGGTGCCGAATTCGTTGCGATCGGGGCTGATATCAAACGGGAAGATAGTCTCTTTTTGATCCGCGTAGTCTCCGTAGGGCCATTCGCCCATGTAGTCGTTTTCCGCCCCGGTGGGGATGGCGAGCACCTCGCCGTCGGGGAATTCGTTTCGCCAGGCTTCCCACGTCATCCGCCGGGTGGGCATCTGTTCCAGGGGCTCTTCCACAAAATCCTTGGAGACACCCATCATTTTGAGCTGTGACCATAGGCTCTCGCTGGCCCGGTCGTAGAAGAGCAGGCAACTGTTGTAGAGGACGCCGGAAACTCCGAACTCGCGTTTCGAACCATCGGAATTTTCTCCCGGGTCAAACGCGACTCCCGAGCCGGTCAACGCACAATAGGTCATCACGACCGCCTGATCACCAAT
>CAKZMS010000713.1 GCA_937128785.1 uncultured Opitutaceae bacterium
CGGGCAAGCCCCGCCGTTCTCGATGATGTCAGAGGACGCGATCGAAGAGCGGGATTCCAACCCCCACGTCCGAGTGCTGGTTGCCGGCGAACAAGTGTGGCAACAAGGTGATCCTCCCGGTGAATCACTCTACGTCTTGGTGCGCGGCCGCGTCGAATACCACATTACCACCGACGGCCAGACCGAGCTCGTCGCCGTGCGCGATGAGGGCGACCTACTGGGACTCACTCCTCTGCTCCGCAGCCAACCCGTCCGCACCACTGCTCAAGTCGTTGAGGACACCGTGCTCTACGGTTTAACCTGGCAACCGATTCAACGCCTCCTCGCGAAACACGATGAGGCGCGCCACTACGTGAACCGTCATCTGTTTTGGACCACCCGCCTGGGCGGTGAATCGACCACCGTTCCCGCTCCCGAGGACGATGGCATCACCGGTCGGGCCAAAAACATCCTGCAGGCCCATCTGGCCGGCGGGCGGGTGATCCAGCCTCGCAGTCTCGAACGTCTGCTCACCTGCTCGCCGGACACGTCGATCCACGCCGCCGCCAAACTGATGTCGAAACGGCGGGTGCCCTCGGTGCTGGTCGTCGACGAACAACGCCGCCCGCTCGGCATCGTCACCCAAAGCAACATCGTGCGTCTGGTCGTTGCCGGCAAGATGCCTCGCGAAGCACCGGTGGAGGGGCTGATGGCCAGCCCGGTTATCACCGTTTCGGCGCTGTCCTCGGCGACGGCTGCCATTCTGCTCATGCTGCGCGAACGGATCGGTCAGGTCTGCGTGACGGAGGACGGAACCCCCGATACCCCGGCGCTCGATGTTTTTACCAACAAGGACCTCTTGGCACAAAGCGGACACCACCCGGCCGGGTTGCTGCGAGAATTCCGGCACGCGCGCACCGTTGTTCGTCTGCGCGAGCTGTGCGACGAGATCGAAGAAATCATCGCCAGTTATCTCGATGCCAACGTATCGGCCATCTTTCTGGGTCAGATCTGTGCCGAACTCTACGATGAGTTGATCCAAAAGCTGCTCGAAATCTGCACCGACGAACTGGCGAACGAAGGCGTCAAATTACCCAAGGTGCCCTGGGCCTGGCTTTCCGTCGGCAGTGACGGTCGACGCGAGCTCACCTTGCGCACCGACATGGACAATGCCCTCGTCTTCGCCGCTGCTGATACGGCCGAGGAAGACGAATCCAATCGCGAAATTTTTCTGCGGCTGACCAATGCCGTAATCGCCAAGATGGTGGAGTGCGGATTTGCCCGGTGCCAGGGCGGCGTCATGGCCTCCAATCCCAAGTGGTGCCGCACCGACCGAGAATGGATGGACGAATTTGAAGACATCGGCTCCAGCATGGAGGATGATCCCCTCTTCCGGGGCATCGTGCTCTACGACCTGCGATTCGTGGCCGGCGATCCCGCCGTCGTGCGCCCCCTCCGGCAATCCATCATCGACTCGGTGCGTTCCAATTCCTGGCTCCAACGCCGGCTGGCAAATCTGGTAATCGAAACGCCCCCTCCGCTTAATTTTTGGGGGAAGTTCATCATCGAAAAACGGGGCGATCGGGCCGGGGAATTCGATCTCAAAGGGCGCGCCCTCGCACCGCTGCGAGACGCCGCCCGCCTGCTCGCCCTCAAACACAACCAGACGCGGCGCTACTCCACCGGCGGTCGATGGGACGACCTGCAACGCAACGTGCCGGCCGTGGCCGAATTGGCCAAGGTCTCCCGCGAAGCCTATGATGTGTTGCTCGCGCTGCGTTTAACCACCGCCCTCGATCGCCACGACTCGGGCCGGTTTGTCGATCCCTCAAAGCTCTCCAAACTGGAAAAGGCGCGGCTCGCCCAAGCCTTTGATGTTGTGCGGATGGTGCAGACCCACGTGCGTCTGGCGTTCAACCTGGAGTCACAGTGATGCTGGGCTGGTTGAAGCGGAAACCGGGACCACCCTGGGTTGAAGCCTATCGACGGGACACTCCGGGCAAGCTGGACCGCAAAGCCAACATCAACTCGCTAACCTTCATCGCGCTCGACGCGGAGACCAGCGGATTCGATACTGCCAACGATCATCTGCTGAGTATCGGTATCGTGCCTATTCGCGAGGGCCGGATGGAAATCGGCGCAAGACGCAGCTGGCTGGTCCAGCAAACCGCCACACCCAACAATGAAGCGGTAAAGATCCACGGCATCTCCCCCGCCGAATCTGCCCGGGCCACGCCGGAGGCTGACGTGCTCGCCGAGCTGTTGCCGGCGCTCACCGGTGCCGTGATCGTCGGTCATCATATCGGCTTTGACGCTGCCATTATCGGGAGGGCGCTGCAGCGCCATTTTGGCGTCAAACTGCGCAATCGTATGATCGATACTGCGCTCCTTTCGATGCGCCACGTGGACGCGTTCCATAAGACCGGTTACGCGAACCAGCGGCCTCCCGGCCTCGACGAGATCTGCCAACACGCGGGACTTCCGGTGATGGGTCGGCATACCGCCAGCGGCGACGCGTACACCACCGGGCAGCTCTTTCTCTGGCTGTGCAGTCGCCAGCGCGTTAGGCTGGGTCGCGATCTCCGCGCCGGAGACCTGCTGAAATAACCCCATCTTTTTCAAGGGGTATCGCGCGATTCAGCGTAACACCCCGCATGAGAGTCTTTTTTGCATTCGCTTTCCTCTTCTTGGGACTGAACGCCCTCACGGCCGACCATCACGGTAAAGTTAAGGATCTACCCGGTTGTTGCGCCGAAGGCTGCTGCTGCACCGGAGCCGATGAATGCACGGGATGTGCCTGCACCGAAGCGGGGGAGGCCGAATATCCGATGACCACGTGTGTGGTCTCTGGGGAGGATCTCGGATCGATGGGCGAGCCGATCGTTTACTGGCACAAGATCGACGGACAGCCCGACCGAGAGGTCCGGTTTTGCTGTGAGATGTGCCAAGGGCGGTTTGATTCCAATCCGGACAAGTTTCTCGCCAAGCTCGATGCTGCCATGGCTGAAGGGACGTCCTGCTGCGCCAGCGCCGATTGCTGCACCGGCGGATCCTGCTCGGCCTGCGCCGACGGCGATTGCGACAAGTCCTGCTGCAAAGACGGCGAATGCGCCGACTGCGCCTAAAAACCTCGCCTGTATTCGCTTGTGAACTCGCGCAGTCTGAGCGTGCTCCTCCCGGTCGCCCTGATTGCGGCGGGCGTCGGCTATTGGCTGGGATCGCCGAAGTCCGACCAGACCCACTCATCAAACGAGACTGCCAACGCCGATCGGAAGATTAAATACTACCAAAGCCCGATGCATCCGTGGATCACCTCGGAGACTCCCGGACGTTGCACCATCTGCGGCATGGAACTCGTACCCGTCTACGAGGGCGAATCGGGTTTTGCATCGGAGAGCACCGTTCGGCTGGGATCCAACACTGCGGGGGTAATTGGCGTTCAAACCGCCAAGGTGGAGCCCCAAGAACTTACCCGCACGCTGCGGGTTAACGGTGTTTTCGAGATCGATCACACGCGCCACCGCGTCCTTTCGGCCCGGGTGCCGGGACGAATCGAACATCTCTACGTCGACCAGGTCGGCATGGCGGTGGCCGCCGGTGAACCCTTGGCCACCCTTTATAGCCCGGAAATGCTGACCGCCCAGCGCGTCTATACAGAAAGATCCATCGCCGGACTCGGCGCATACTCCTCGTCAGAACTGGCGGAAGCCCGCGAACGGTTGTTGGATCTTGGCGCCACCGCCGACGACTTGGAGAGACTCGAAAGCACCCGCGAGCTCGATGCCACGGTAACGGTGCGAGCACCGTTTACCGGCACCGTGGTCCAACGCGGCGAGCGCGCCTTCATCGGCAGCTACGTCGAGGAGTCGGACACACTTTTCGAACTAGGGCAACTGAGTCCCCTGTGGTTCGTTTTCGACGCCTATGAACCTGATTTGGACATCTTGGACGAAGGTCAGGTGTTGAGTATCT
>CAKZMS010000714.1 GCA_937128785.1 uncultured Opitutaceae bacterium
TCGGAGCAGGCCGATGTTACGCGTGCAAAGTTTGCCCTGGTCACCGCGTGGGCTTCTGCCGATGGCCGACGCGTGCACTCCTCCACCACGGAATCCATGCTCGTTCTCCATCAAGGCCCCTTCCAACAAAAGCCTCGGGTAAAAAACATACTCTGGATCGAGACGTGGTCTGAGCGACAGGAGTTCAAACTGACGGGCGAAGTCGAGGCTGAGACAACCTCCGAAGAACGCGCCCTGGTGGAAGGCCCGGACAACCAATTCTCTTGGGGCGAATTCAACCGGCAGGAACCCCTGCCACCCGTGAGCTACGTTCGGATTGTGCTCACCCTGCTCTTCATCCTCCTAGGCATTCTCGTGGGCATGTGGACGAACTCCTGATCCTCTCTTCGAGGGAGGACGATCCAGCCTTCCAAATCGTTCTGGGAAATCCGCCAAACGCCGATGACGGCAGGTCAACGATATCCGAGAGCCTTGGCCACCTGCGCGTTCACGACCTTGCCGTCCTGGCTATTGATGCCCTTGGCCAAGCCGTCGTGCTCGGCCAGCGCCCGCTTGATGCCACGACTCACCATGTGCACCAGATACGGCTCGGTGGCTTGGGTGAGGCCCAGCGTTGAGGTGCGTCCGACCAGGGCCGGCATGTTCGGCACGGCGTAGTGCACCACTCCGTGTTTCACGTAGGTCGGCTCCCGGTGACTGGTGGGGACAATCGTGCCCACGCACCCACCCTGATCGATCGCAATATCCACAATGACGCTGCCCGGCCGCATGGTGCGGACCATGGCCGGGGTCACCACCGTGGGTGCCTTGGCATTGGGTACCAACACCGCCCCAATCAAGAGGTCGCAGTCCTTTACGGCCATTTCGATGTTTCCCGGATTGGCCATGAGCGTGACCACGCCTCCCCGATACTCCTCATCGATCATTTCCAACTTCCGGGCATCCAGGTCGAGAATCGCAACCCGTGCCCCCATCCCGACTGCCATGCGGCAGGCGTGGGCCCCGGAGTTGCCCGCACCCACGATGGCCACCCGACCCGGCATCGTGCCGGGGATGCCGCCCAACAGCACACCCGAGCCACCGTTCTGGGTCTGCAGCAAGTAGGCCCCGGTTTGAATCGAGAGCCGTCCCGCGATATGCGACATGGGCTTCAAGAGCGGTAAATAACCGTCGCGACTTTCGACCGACTCGTAGGCGATCCCCAGCACCTTTTTCTTCACCAACGCCGCGGTCAGATCCGGGCAGGCCGCAAGGTGAAGGTAGGTGAACAGCGTCAGGTCGGGTCGGAAAAATTTAAACTCGGCCGTCTGCGGTTCCTTCACCTTCACGACCAGATCAGCATCGCCCCAAACCTTGGCCGCCGAGTTCACGATCTTGGCCCCGGCCTTGCGAAATTCGGTGTCGAGAAACCCCGCCCGCGTCCCGGCACCTTTTTGCACCATCACCGTCGCGCCCAGTTTGACGCAACGGCGACAGAGATTCGGGGTCATGGCGACCCGGGTCTCGCCATCTTTGATTTCAGTAGGGACGCCAATTTTCATGCGCCCAAACTGCCCGATCCCTCGGACAAGACAAGCTCGGCCCAACCGAATCAGGGGGCTGCTGCCGGCGCTACCCGGCCAACTCCTGCTGCCTCGACTCCAACTCGGCCAAACGGGGCAGGAGTTCGGTATCCACCGCTTTCTGATTGAGATTCCAAATCCACCGATCCACCCAACCCGTGGTCCCGAGGATGACCGCCCAAATCACGATCTTGCCGGCGAGCGGAAAATTCTCCGGACCATAGAGCGTGATCTGCACCGCGAGCATCACCGTCGCCAGTCCCAGCGGAGCGAGATACCACCAGGTAATGTTGCGCAGCAGCCAGATCTGGTGTTTCACCTCGACGGCCGCGCGGTTCAATTCGGTGCGCAGATCTTCGCCCTGCGGGGCCGCCCGCCGGCGCATGATCCAGCGGTCGATCAGGAAATAGAATCCCACGGCGACGGGCAAAGCCGCCGCGACCCAAGCCGGCCAGGCGGTCGCACCTTCATTTTGCGCTTCGCGGGCAATGTTTCCAAACACGCCGGCGACGAGAAAACTCGCCAGCACTTCGCGCACGTCACGCCAAAAAATCTGGCGCGTGAACGCCCGGCTCTGTGAGCGCACTTGCCGCAGCACGTTGGCGTCGGCCTGAGGTTGAGTTTCGGCGGCACGATCATGCTGCCAGGCGAGTTGGAGTTCATCAAAGCTCATGGCTGATTCCTTTCATTTTTTCGGTTAAATTCTGGCGGGCTCGAGTAAGGGCGACGCCGACGTTGTTTTCGGTCATGCCGGTAATTTCGGCGATTTCGCGGTAGCTGAGACCATCCAGGGCCAGGACAATCAAAGAGCGCTGGCCGGGGGGCAGTGACCGGACAGCTTGCATCAATGCCGCCATCAGATCGCCCCGCTCCTGCCGATCAGCCGGATCCTGTTCATCGCTGGGGGCGGCCTCGACGGATTCCGCTTGGGGCACGACCCGGGCTTCGCGGCGCCGCGTGGTGCGTTGCCAGGTCAGGCCGGTGTTCAGGCATACCCGGTAAATCCAGGTGGAGGCCTGCGCCTGCTCCGCAAATCGTGGCACCGAACGCCAGAGTTGGACCATCATTTCCTGATACAACTCTTCGGCATCAACCGGCTCGGGGGCGTGCACCCGGCTGAGTTGGCGCAGAATCGCCCCGTGGTCATTCAACCACTGGGTAAAAGTCTGTTCGTGGGCGGTGGCGGCATTCATGGGTTCGCCGAGTTAGTGGCCGCCCGACCCCCTGCCCTTACAGGATTTTTGAAATTAATTGCGGGTGGCGCGATCGCGGCGGGCAAATGCCGCCGATACGCTCACATATTTGGTGGCCCATTCCTTCAAGCTCGCCTGCGCCTCCTCGGAGAGGGTTTTGACGACCTTGCCCGGGGTGCCGACCACCATGGACCCCGGCGGAATCACCGTGCCGGGAGTGACCACCGCACCCGCGGCAATGAGGCTGCGGGCCCCAATATGAGCCCCATCGAGGATGGTGGCATTCATGCCGATGAGGCACTCGTCCTCGATCGTGCAGGCATGGACGATGGCGGCGTGGCCCACCGTCACATAATCGCCGATGATCGCATCGAGATCATCGGCCAGGTGAACCACACAGTTGTCCTGAATATTGCTGCCGCGGCCCACGCGGATCCGGGCAATATCCCCCCGCAGCACGGCGCCGTAGAACACACTCGACTCGGGGCCGAGCACGACATCTCCCACCACGGTGGCGGATGGAGCCACCCAATTGGCGGCGGCGACATCAGGACTGCAGGACAGGTGTTTCTCCAAACGTTCGTCAATGGTCATGGCACCATTGGTTCTCGCCCAATGGCCATCCCACCGCAAGCTCTGGGCACTGCTGATCTTTTTACAGAAGGAAACGAAGAGAACAAAGCCACCTAATGCATCCCCTGTATCCCAAGGCAGACAAACACTCCCATGAGGCCATCGCTGCGGGTATAGAAGTCCATAAGGACAAGGGACCGGGCCTTAACGAATCCATCTACGAGTGGTACCTGTTGAGAGAGTTCGACCTTCGGCAAATTCCAACCGCCACGCAGAAACAGGTGATCATCTCATACAAGGGCTTCGAAAAAGAGGAGCCATTGCGTTTCGATGTGCTGGTTGACGACTGTCTTTTAATCGAAACCAAGTTGGTGGAACGGATCCTGCCTGTGCACAAAGCCCAACTGATGACCTATATGAGACTACTCAACGTGCCGATTGGCCTTCTTTTCAACTTCAACGTGCCCAAGATGACCAACGGAGTTTCCCGTCTAATTCTTCCGGGTGCCAATCTCTGACCACCTTCGTTCTCTTCGTTACCTTCGGTAGCAAAATACCCTGTCT
>CAKZMS010000715.1 GCA_937128785.1 uncultured Opitutaceae bacterium
CAGCCAAAAACATGATCGAGCGTTTGCGCTCTTCCAGCAGCGAACTCCAGACCATGAAAGTGCCGCCCCTGAAAATTGTGGCTCGGGGTTCAACCGACAAACTGGCGGTTAATGATGCGGCGGTGGCGGAGGCGCTGGACTACATCACGGAACATTTGGCGAATCCGATTTACGTGGATGAGATTGCGCGCGAGGTCGGCGTATCCCGCCGCTCGTTGGAGATCCGTTTCCGCGCCGCGCTAAAAACCTCGGTTTATGCCGAAGTCCAGCGTCAGCAACTCGATCGCGCCCGGGTGTTGCTGCAGGAAAATCCTCGCATGACCATCGCCGAAGTAGCCTACGCTTGCGGGTTTCAAGATGCGCGCCACCTCAGTGTGGTGTGTCGTAAGAAACTGGATTGCACTCCGGGATCACTCCGGAACGGGTAGCCGCGCTCGATGGATTGGGCTTACCGTTACCACTCGAGTTTAAGTGGACCCAACATGACCCCCAGTTTTCGCGTGTCGGTGGAGTTGGGATCAGTCTCTGCGGGCACGAAGGATGGACTCACAATCTCGAGCGTTGAGACGGAACGGCTCGGAAGGTTGGCCAAATCGATTTTCAAATGATGAGGAAACTGCGTCAGCGATGCCGAAGCCACTTCCTGTCCATTCCAACGGACGGATACCGGGGATTCGCCGCGAGGACCACCGACGAAGGGAACGATAAGTCGGGAAGGTGGGTGTTCGCGGGGAATTTCGATTTCCCAGTGGGCGTGACCATCGGTCCAGCGGGCGTTAGTAGCGTTCAGGGATTCTGAGTTGTACAGTCCGCGACCGTGAACCCGGGAGTCGGCCTCCATGCCAAATTCCCAATGACCGATTTCCCAAGGAGGGATTAGGTGAAATAGAATGCCTCCCACCTGCACGCCCAATTCCCGGTGATCCGTGGCGCCGGGGCGCTCTTTAGCCGGGACAAAGGTCGAGGTGTGAAGCTGAATGTCCACGTTTCGCCGGGTCCAATCGACTTCATCCAGCGGAATCTCAAACACCCCTCCTGTTTCCGGGATGACGGTTTCCAATACGGTCTGCTGGTTGATGCTCAGGCTGACCTCGCTTCCTCCGGGGGCGGCCGCCATGATCTGTAGTTCAACTCGGAATGGGGCGCGGTCAAATATCCAAGGCGCGCGCAAAGACACCGTTTCGGTGGTCCAGCGAAAAGGGGTGCCGGCGGAAAACTCCTGTTGCATGAAACCGGACTCGATCACCCCGTGGACTCGATTGGCGCCTAATTGCAATGATGCCGCGGTGGCGCGATAACCCAGTCCATTCGGATCCAACACAGATATGAAAATAGGGTGGTGGCTTGATGCGATCTCGCGAGGGGGAGGATTTATCGTTTTAACCAGCGAGGCGTGGGTGAGGGAGAGGCGCTCGGCATTCCGGGAGATATCGCTGACCAAAGGGGTGGAGCCCACCACGACAACCGGCCGGTTCTCGGCGCTCGCCCGCGCGATGGCTGCCGCGACGATCTCATGCTGAAGGGGGTCCTCCGGCAGTGCTTTCACGCCATCCAACTGTTCCACCAACTGGAGCGGTCCCAGGAGAACCCGCGTTACCTCCGTGACCACCAAGGCGTTGTCCGGGATCCGTTCGCCGATCTGCTGGATAAATTGCACCGCCCCGGCGTTGAGTCGCGTGAACGCCAGTGGGTGCCCACTCCAACCGACGTAACCAAAGATTCCCAGCAATCCCACGCCGATGACCCCACCTTTGAGCCGGCGGGGCTGAACGAGCGTCCCCAGTCCCGCGAGTCCGATCATCGACAAAAGGGCGAAGCCGGGAATCACCACCGGCACGAACCGGCGAATCTTCCAGATATGATCCGTGCTGATGTAGGGGTTATACAAATACAACAGGGTGTAGGCGAACCAGACCCCCAGTAAGGGAACCGGCCAGACTGCTCCGCGAATGAGGGTGCGGTGCAGCAGGATTCCCAAACCGCCTAGGCCGAGGGCCAGGGTGAGAGGAGAGAGGTAGGCCCCCAGGTCACGCAGACTGTTTTCCCGGTAGTCTCGTCCCTCCCAGCCGATGCTGGCTGCGAAGTTGGCGAACGGTTCATGGTAGGGCCGCCAGAAATAGGCGTAGCAGGCGAGCCCGATGACGATTATCATTAATACCTGGGTTGTGATCGGCCGACCTGCCCAGGTGAAGACGGCGCTACGGACTCTGTTCGAGATGGGGGTCCAAGCCACTAGACACAGTCCTGCCGAGATACCCAACATCAATGCTATCCGGCTCGAAAAATCAGCGTAGTAGCCGGGCGAGGTGGCCATGCCGTAGCCGAGACTGACGGCGCCAAGGAGGGTAGTGGAGAGCGCCAGGCGTTGCCCGAGTTGGCGCCATGACCCCGAGGCCAGCCGTTCCCTGGGTTGTTGGGCGAGATACGCCCCCGAGGCGGCTAGGGCGATGATGAGCAAAAATGCATCTACGCGCACGAAGGAGCAGCTGGCCACGAGGAGGCCGCCGATCAGCAGACTCCTTTGGTGTTGCTGGGCGAAGGCCAACCGCATCGCAACCAAACCAGCCAACAGCCAGGTCTGGGTCAGCACCTCGCTCAGCGTGATCCGGGCGATCCATACTTGGGCGAGATTCAGGGCGAACAAAGCGGTGGCCGCCAGTGCCCAAAATTTGGTCATGCAGCGTCTGGCCAAACCGAAGAAAAGCACCGCGTTGATGGCTGCCAGTAATGGATTCACCGCAAACAGACCGAGGAATCCGGCCGCGCCGTATCCTTGCGCCAAATACAGTGCGTAGGTCGGGGCGAATTGCAGGGTGATGTGTTCGGCTTCGAAATCGAAGAAATACCCTCCGGCCTGCAAGGCGGGGGCCAGGGCCCAGTTTGATGGTTCAAACAAGTCGCGGTAGACGGTGTTCACCCGCAGCTGTCCTTCCTGGGCCAAGTGCACGGCGTGGTTGGAATACACGCCCTGATCGCGGCCGGCGAATATGCTCTCGGTGCGGAAGTGCACATGCCACCCGGCCAGAATCACAGCGACGGTGATCAGAATCGGATCCCAACGAGGATTGATACGACCACGGAACACTCCACGCCGCGCCAGCCAACCGGAGAGCAACCAACCCAGGCCCCCGATGGCCGCGGGAGAATATGCGCCTCCGGCGGCGCAGCCTACGAGAATGGGCAGGCTGAGGAGCAGGCCGATGGCTGCGGCCATACTCCATCGCTCAGCGGCGGATTGCTCGGCATCATGGGGCAGGTTGATTCGCTGCAGAGACCAAAGCCCTGCCGCGACGCAGCCGGGGAGAAAACCGAAAGAGAGGAGTGACGCGATCATCTAGAAACAACAAATCTGCTCGGCAGACATTGAACTCATCACGGGCAAGCAACGGTTTCGGGTCGAGGGCACCCGTGTGACGTTCAGGTGAGATCTCCCCGGTTATGTGCCGACCGGGTTACGAATTGCAGCGGAGCATTGCTGCTTCGTTTTGTTGCTGCGAATCAGGCCCGGTCGCGCCGCCGCGGTGGCGACCGATATATCGTGAAGCTGATCATCCAAATACCCTGCTACAACGAGTCGGAGAGCCTGCCGGCCACGCTGCTGGAGTTGCCTCGCCGATTGGAAGGATGCGATCAGGTGGAGTGGTTGGTCGTCGATGACGGTAGCAGCGATGACACGGCGGCATTGGCCGTGTTGGGCGGGGTGGACCATGTCATCAGACT
>CAKZMS010000716.1 GCA_937128785.1 uncultured Opitutaceae bacterium
ATAGACCTGGCCCTCCCAGCATTTGATCGCGCCCTCATCGATCGACTTGGTGTGATCGGGGATGGCGAGCCGATAATCGATTTCGATCACGCGGCCAAACCCGCGGCAGTCCGGACACGCGCCGAGAGGGGAGTTGAAGGAAAACAACGCGGGAGAAGCGGCGCGGAAGCTGCGTCCTGAATCCGGGGAGTGGAGCCCGCGGGAGTAGTGTCCGATGGACTTGAATGTATGGGGCGATTTTCCGGCGGAAAACAGATGGATCTCGCCCTGCCCAAAATGGAGCGCGGTTTCCGCCGCTTCGAGGAAACGGGATTTGCCCCCCCGGCTCAGGTTCACACGATCCTGCGCCACGAACAGGTGGTCGCAGTCACGCAACGGGGATTCGTCGGCTTCGAGTGCATCGACCCGGTGGGCGGTGAGGGCCTCTTGCTTGTCGGACGACCTGACGAGCACGCGAACGTAGGCCTGCCCACGGAGATTCTTCAGCACCTCGCTCCAGGTGATATTATCGGGTTTCTGAATGCGGAAGGCGACCACGGCGGTTTCGTCCGGGAGGGCCTTGCGGGCTTTGGCCCAGATGGTGGCCGGCGTGTCGTCTTCGACCGGTTTGCCCGTATCAGGATCATAACATCGGGCGACCTGACTGAACCAGATTTTGGCGTAGTCCGTCAGCTCGGTCATGGTGCCGACCGTCGAGCGGGAGGTCTTGACCGTGTTGGTCTGTTGAATCGCGATCGACGGGCGAATGTTCTCCACGCGATCGACCGCCGGTTTGTCGAGCAGATCGAGAAATTGCCGCGTATAGGCACTGAACGTCTCGACGTAGCGCCGTTGGCCCTCGGCGTGAAGCGTGTCGAACACGAGTGAGCTCTTGCCCGCGCCGCTGAGGCCGGTGACGACGATGTAGCGACCCAGGGGCAGATCGAGATCGAACCCTGTTAGGTTGTGTTGGCGGACTCCGCGCAGGCGGATGGTGTCGGTAGGAGCAGAGGGTTTAGGTGAAACCACAGAGTCACCAAGTGCAGGCTCACGCAAAGTTCAACCTCAGCCGGTCGGGCAAAGGGCCAAAGTTGCCCGGGCCGAGCGCATGGCGGCCGCAATCTCCGGTGATGGCGATCGATCGGTCACAATGGTATGCGTGGCCTGAAAAGATGTCGCCAGCAACGGGGCCTTGCGACCGAATTTGGAATGATCGATCGCGAAAATACTGCGATCGGCGGCGGCCACCATCTTGCGCTGGATTTCGGCAATCAGGTCATTGTGCGCCCAAAGCCCTTTTTCGGTGACCCCCGAAGCGCCGAGGATGGCGATGTCGGCATGGGAGCGGTCCAGCATCTCTTCGCAGTGAGGTCCGACCAGCACCCCGATGCGGTTGTGAATCGTGCCGCCGGTGACCACGGTCTCGACGGTCCCGACGTCGCTCAACAGTCCGGCTACGGGAAGCGAGTTGGTGATGACGCGCAGGCGCTTCCCGATGAGCAGCCGGGCCACGGCATAGGCCGACGTGCCACCGTCGATCATCACGGTCATGCCGGGCGTGACCTGGTCGGCGATGAATCGGGCCATGATAAATTTTTCATCGGCTTTGGTTTGGTCCCGGGAAATGAAATCGTACTCCCGGGCCATCTCATCGGGGTCGACCACCGAGGCGCCACCATGGTGTCGCCGGCAAACGCCCTGCGCCTCCAGTTCGTCCAACGCCCGGCGCGCCGTGGAGGGGGAGATCGAGAACTTGATCGCGAGGGAGTGCAGATCGGCGTAGCGATTTGCGCGAAGGTGTTTCTCGATCAGTTCCAGTCTTTGGCGATGCGTCATGCGGAGCGGTCGAGTGAGGCCAATTTTTCAAACAAGTCCAGATGCGCTTTGACCTGGGCATCGGTGGAAAAGTTGGTCGTCGCCTGCCGGATGGCCGCGGCAGCCATTTTCGAGCGAAGTGCGGGTTCGGTGAGCAGCCGGGTGACGGCGGCGGCGAAGCCGGCCAAGTCGTCGGGCTCGATGAGGAATCCCGTTTTGCCATCCACGAATGTCTCACTCACCCCGCGGGCGGCGCGGGCAACGGCGGGAAGACCGTGGGCTTGGGCCTCGATCAGGAAGTTGGAGAGTGATTCCCGTTTCGACGCGTGCACGGCAATGTCGGCTGCGCGATAGATGGGACGGGGGTCGGGGTGCCAACCCAGCAGGGTTACGCGGTCGGCGAGGCCCAGGGCGGCGGCGTGAGACCGGCACTTTTCGACAGTCGGACCTTCGCCCGCCAGCCAGAGGCGCCACGGGAGATCCGGGTCGAGGGTCTTCACCATGTCGATCAGGTCCAGTTGGTTCTTCTCGGGCCGAAACATCGCCACATCCACGAGAATGACGTCGTCGGGTTTCGCCCCGAATTTAGCTCGAATCGACGACCGCGTTTCTTCATCCGTTTGCGCGCCTTGCGGAGCGAACACCAGGCCGTTGGGAATGACCGTGATCTTCTCGCCCGGTACATTGTAAGCGTCGATGAGATGATCCCCGGCGGCCGCACTGTTGGCGATGACGTGCGCGGTTGCTCCGAGCGATCGACGGAATGGCAGGGGCAGGGGTTTGCCTGTTCGCATGGTTGATATCACCGCGGTGGAGGGCAGCGCAACTTGCAGCGCGCGACCGTAGCTGTTGGCCATGCGGCCCATGCAGAGAACGACCTCCGGGGAGACGGTTTTGGCGTAGCGCCGCAGGCCGGGCGCCCACCAATCCAGGCGGGAGTCCCGTTTCTGCAGGGATACGAGCGTCAAATTCTCCCCGGGCTCGCTCGGTCGCAGGGGGCCGCCCGGACGAAACGTGACCAGATGCGTTTCGTGTCCGGCGGCGGCAAAGGCCCGGGCCAGCCGCACAGTCTGTCGTTCGGTTCCGCCGCTGCGGAGGAAGTCCTGCACCAGGAGTATTTTCATTGCGGGAGGCGAGCAGAGGAAGGGAGAGTCAGCATCGTTGATGAATCATCCGATGTTACAGCTTCTGATTCGATGGAGTGTATTGGCGCTGGGCGTCACGTTGGCCACCAAACTCGTGCCGGGGATCGCCTGTGAGGATCCGACCACACTCTTCATCGTGGTGGTGCTACTGAGCTTCTTTAATGCGGTGCTCAAACCGCTGTTGGTGCTGTTCACACTGCCGTTCATTGTTTTCACGATGGGATTGGGAATCGTGTTAATCAACGCGTTCTTGTTCCTCATGGTTTCGCGATTGGTGGAGGGGTTTCACGTGGCTTCATTTGGCTGGGCCTTGGTCGGGGCGGTCATTGTCAGCGTCACCAATATCGTGCTGAGCAACTTTCTTCGCTCGAAGAAAGGCCCGAACAATTCGGGCGGACGCGGTAACCCGCCCAATCGAGGTGGCGGTGACGTCATCGACGTTTGAGTCGCTGATCGGCGTTTCAATTTGACCGCCCCCGTCCCCCCAGCGACGTTGGCGGCTAACCTTACTTTGCACATGGCTGAAAATCAGGAATACGATCTCATCGTCATAGGCGGCGGACCCGCCGGATACGCCGGCGCCATTCGCGCCGGACAACTCGGCAAGAAAGTCGCCTGCGTGGAGATGGAAAACGCTGGTGGCACCTGCCTTAACTGGGGCTGTATCCCGACCAAGGCACTGCTCAAGAGCGCTGAGCTCTACCTGAAAATGCAGAAAGCCGACGAGTTCGGCTTCGAAGTGGGCGATATCAAATTCGATTTCCCGAAGGTAATGGAGCGTTCCCGCGGTGTCGCCGGCCAGATGGCCAAGGGCATCGAGTTCCTGTTCAAAAAGAACAAAGTGGATCTTATCCGGGGAAAAGCCCAGGTGAGTGGTCCCGGAATGGTCTCCATTGTTGAAGGCGATCAGGCTGGAGAGCTCTTCAAGGCCAAGAACATCATGATCGCAACGGGTTGCAAAATGCGCCGCATCCCGGGCCTCGAAGTGGATGGTGAGCGGGTCATGACTTCACGGGAAGCCCTCGCTTCCAAGAAACTACCCAAATCAATCGTCATCGTGGGGGCCGGTGCCATCGGCGTGGAATTTGCCTACTTCTTCAATGCGTTCGGCTCGGAGGTGACTCTGGTCGAAATGCTGCCGGGCGTGCTGCCCGTGGAAGACGATGAGATCTCCAAAACCCTCGAACGCTCGTTTACCAAACAGGGCATCAAGATCCACACTGGTACCAAGTGCGAAAATTTTGTGGTAGGCAAAGACTCGGTGAAACTTGACCTCGTCAAGGGGGATGAGACCGAGACCGTCGAAGCCGAGGTCGTGCTCTCCGCCATCGGCGTGGTCGCGAACATCGAGGGCGTGCTCGCTCCCAACGTGAATGTCGCGCTCGATCGGAACTACGTGAAGGTCGACGACAACTACGAAACCAACGTGAAGGGTGTCTATGCCGCCGGGGATATCATCGGCCCGCCGTGGCTCGCTCACATTGCCACCTTCGAAGCCGTCAACGCGGTGAACGGCATGTTCGGACACGGCGAAGCAAAGCGCATCAAGACTTTCCCGGGTTGTACCTACTGCCAGCCGCAGGTCTCCAGCACCGGATTGACCGAGCAGGCGGCCAAGGAAAAGGGACTCGATTACACCGTCGGCAAATTCCCCTTTACGGCGTCGGGTAAGGCTGTCGCCGGAGCGTCGTCGGAAGGTTTTGTGAAGGTGATTTCCGACGCCAAGACCGGCGAAGTCTACGGAGCTCATATTATTGGCTCCGAAGCGACCGAGCTGATCGCCGAATACGGCTTGGCCATGGAACTCGAAGCCACGGTTGAGGACATCCACAAAACCATTCATGCCCACCCGACGTTGAGCGAAGCCTTGATGGAAGCGGCGGCCGCTTCGATGGGCGAAGCGAT
>CAKZMS010000717.1 GCA_937128785.1 uncultured Opitutaceae bacterium
GTCTCCTCGATCGCAGTCACGCCAGTTGGGTGAAGTTTCGAGTGTTGGCCCAGAACGAGGTCTCGGCCAAGTTGACCGCCCGGGTGCGAGAGCATTCAAAGGCCGCGTCCGTATTCTACAACACGGGCAGCTTCTGTTATCTGGACAGCCGCTACAGCGTGCACGGTCGCGCGGCGCAGCAAACCCACTATGAGGTGGAGTCACTGCCGACGGGGCATTGGGGGTATTATCACTTTCCCAAGCTCGCGCGTCAGGTCGCCCATTTCAACATGCCCTGGACCGGACAAACGGGCCGTTTTCAAAAAACGTGGGGAGACTTTGGCGGGATCAAGCCGGCCCCGGCGCTGGAGTTTGAGTGTTTCCGCGCCCAGGCCATGGGCGCGGGCGTGGGCGTGGGGGACCAGATGCATCCCCGGGGGACGCTCGACCGTGGAGCGTATGCGTTGATCAAGGCGGTGTTCGCGCAAGTCGCCGCGGCGGAGCCGTTCTACGCTGATTCCACCGCCATACCCCAGATTGGCATATTGCTCGCGGGGGTGCCGGGCATGGATGAAGCCATGACCGCACGATCCGAAGCGGGGGCCGTCATGCTGTGCGAAGAAACGCACTATGACTGCGCGGTCATTGATGACGCGTCCGATCTGCAACGGTTTGAACTGGTGGTGCTGCCGGACACGACCCCGATCACTGCCGCGCTAAAAAAGAACCTGGCGGACTATTACGCGGCCGGTGGCAGGTTGTTGCTCAGTGGGACGGCCGGATACGACGAGACGGGAAGCTGGGCCTTGGACTTCCTGCCGCTCGCCCGGGAGGGCGGGATTGAGAATGATACGCCGGTGTATTGGCAGTTCAATGACGCCGTGGCGCCGACCGAAGCGGGAGTCGACCGGGTGCTGTATCACCGGGGACCGGCCATCACCGCCCAGGGTGAGGCGGAAGTGGTGGCGTGGCGGCAGGAGCCGTATTTCCAGCGCACCGATCTGGCCTTTTGCTCCCACTTTCAGGCTCCGCCGCAGCCGGGTGAGCCGACCGGACCGGCGGTGGTGTGCGGCGACCGATGGGCCTGCGTGGCGGACCCGATGTTTCGCGATTACCGGGAATCGGGCGGGGTGGTGATCGGGACCATGTGGCGGTTGCTGGTGCAGCGATTGATCGGCGAACCCGCGGTGGGGGCCGGGCTGCCGACGACGGTGCTCAGTGTGCCGCGCCGCAAGGGCGACGACCTGTTGGTCACATTGTTGCACTACGTGCCGGTGCGCAAAGCGCTTAAGATCGACGTGGTGGCCGAACGTATGGGGTTTTCCGATACGGAGTTGTCCTGCGATCCCCGGATCAGCGAGGTGGTTGACGTGTTGACGGAGAATCCCCTTCCCCAGATTGCCCCGGGCCGCTTCGCCCTGCGCGGCAAAGGCCGCTTGTTACTGCGGATTCCGGGCTACTTTCAAGACCCGGAGTGATCGAGCCGGGGGGCTTGTGGCTCAGGCGCCCCCGCCGAAGAAGTGGGCTTCCACGGCGATGCAAAGCGCGTGGTAGATCGGGAGGTGCCGTTCTTGAATCCGCGGGGTGCTGGCGAAGGGCACCTTGATGCAGACGTCGCACAGCGCCGCCATCTGTCCGCCGGTTTCGCCGGTGAGTCCGAGCGTGTGCACGCCCCGGGTGCGGGCCACCCTGAGGGCGTGGAGCACGTTGGTGGAATTACCCGAGGTGCTGATGGCGAGCAGCACATCGCCGGCTCGGCCGTAGGTGTGGATTTGTTGGGCAAACACCAGTTCCGGCGCGACATCGTTGGCGAAGGCGGTGGTGAGGGCGGCGTGGGCGGTCAACGCCACGGCGGGGAGGCCGCCCTGCAGGTGATCGGCGATGAACTGCCCGGCTTCACCATGCTCCCTGACGAGAGCGGAATGGGCGGAGGCGGGGAGTGGTCGTTTCAGCATGAAGCCCTTGACGAGTTCGCCGACGATGTGGTCGGCGGCGGCGGCGCTGCCACCATTGCCGCACGTGTAGAGGGTGTGGTCGGCGGAGAACGCCGTGACCAGCATTTCGTAGGCCGACTGCACGTCAGCGAGGACCGGTGCCAAATCGGGATAGTTTTGTCCGAGGGCCTGAAGAGTTGGATTCATGGGAATAGAGCTACGATTGAAAGGTATTCACAGCGGCGGCAATCGCGCCGTGGCTGCCGATGGTGTCGCCCAGTTCCGCGGGGACGATGCGACAGGCGGCTCGCGGTGTTTCAAGGGCCTCGGTCGACAACGTGGAGTGCATGCCCTCCGCCAGCAAGCGGCTCGCTTTGGGAAAAAACCCGCCGAGCGCGATGCACTCCGGATTCAACAGATCGATCATGATCGCCAGGGTCTGACCGAGACGTTGCCCGGCTTCCGTCCAGATGCGGCGGGCAAACGGATCACCGGCATGGGCGGCTTCGGCGAGACGTTGGGCGGTGATCGGTAGGGTCTCATCCCGCCATGATGCGGGGAGATCGGGGTGATCACTGCGGCGCATTTCCGCCAGCCGGGCGATACCGCCGCCGCTGCAGAATCCTTCGACCGAGCCGGCCTGGCCGAACCCGACGGGACCTTTCGGAGCGAGTCGCACGTGGCCGATTTCACCCGCGTCGCCGGTGGCCCCTTCGTAGAGACGACCGTTGAGAATGAGCCCGGCTCCGAACCCGGTGCCCGAGGTGCAAAATACAAAATGCCGCGTGCCCCGGCCCGCGCCAAAGGCCCACTCGGCCAGGGCGCAGGCATTGGCGTCGTTCATGAGGGTGGCCTCGCCGCCGAAGGTGGAAATCAGCCGCTCGCAGATGGCTTGGCCGTGCCAGCTCGCGGGCAGGTTGGGCGGGCAGGTGATCACGCCCTGCGGTCGGTCCAAGGGGCCGCCGCAGGATATGCCCAGGCGCACCGGGCGGGCGTCGTTTGCCCGCAGGGATTGGATGCCGGAGGCCAACTCCGCAAAGGTGTCGGCGAACTCACGGGTGGGCACGCGCATGGTTTCGACCACGCGGTCGCCGTCCCACTGGCTGACGGCGCATTTGGTGCCGCCGAGGTCGAGACCGATCCAATGGTGGTGGGGTGACGGGGAAAGCATTCGCCCGGAGGGAGCACTCATGGCCGGGGGGCCGGGGTGGCGGGGCCGACAAACGGATAGCGACCGACCTGCTGCACGTGGTAGAGCATTTCGATGAAGATTTTGCGGTAGGCCGCGTGGAGCGAGGGGTCCGTGGGCGCGGTGCCGGTGCCGCCGAGCAGGTCGTGGGATTCGGAGGGATCGGCGGCGAGATCATACATCTCAATGGGGGCAAAGGGATCGCTTTGCAGCAGCTTCAGATTGTCGCGCCGCACCGCGAAAGAGAGGTTGCCGCCCCAACGAAAACGACCGGAGCGCTTGGCAAAAAAGAGCGAGAAATCGCGGGGGGGCATTGGGGTCCCGTCCAGCAGGGGAGCGAAACTGCGACCGTCGATGGCGGCGGGGGTTTCGATGCCGATCAGGTCCATCATGGTCGGCAGATAATCCATGGTCGTGACGACCTCGGCGGTGGAGCTATTGGGCTCAATGTGACCCGGCCAGACCATAAACGCCGGCACGCGTAATCCGCCCTCATACATGGACCCCTTGCCGTCGCGGTAGGGGCCGTTGCGGGCACCGTAGCTGACCATGCCGCCGTTGTCCGAGGTAAAGAGCACGATGGTGTTCGCGGCGAGATCGAGCTCCTCCAGTGCGGCCACGACCTGACCGATGCCGGCGTCCATGTGTTCGACCAGCGCCACATAGCCGGCCCGCATGGAATCGAGGCCGGGCTCCCGTGCCTCCACGCGGGCGAGCCAGTCGGGCGGCGGTTGGATGGGCGTGTGCGGGGCGGTGTAGGACAGGTAGAGAAAGAACGGGTGGGAGGACGAAGTTCCGTTGGACTCGGCGTGCCCCCGCAGGAAGTCGATGCTCCACCCGGTGAGCAGGTCGGTGATATGACCCGTGGGGCTGATTGGCTGATCGTTTTCCCGCATCATGTTCTGGCCGCGGGTCAGGTGATGGTAGTTGTCATCGATCACCCCACTGAGGAGCCCCTTGAAGTGGTCGAATCCGCGGGCCTGGGGCAGGTTGGGTGGAGACGTCCCCAGGTGCCACTTGCCGATGGCCGCGGTGGCGTAGCCATGATCCTGAAAATCCTGCACCAGGGAAGGCACGGAGGGATTCCAATAGCCCCAGGTATTGAGGGGTTGGTCGCCTCGAAACACGCCGTGCATGCCCGTGGTGGTATTGGTCCGGCCGGTGAACAGGGATGCCCGGGTGGGGGAGCAGATCGAACTGTTGGCGTAGGCTTGGGAGAATTTCAGCCCGGCCTGCGCGAGGGCGTCGAGGTGCGGGGTTTTGATGTCAGCGCGACCGTGGTAACCGACGTCGGCCCAACCGAGATCGTCGGCGACAATAATGAGGATATTGGGGGGCGGGGTGGCGTTCGCCAGCAGGCCGACACAGCAGAGGAGGGCGGGGATCAAGCGGGTCATGCGGGAGGGCAAACAAACAGAAGCGGAATGAAAGGGGAAGCGCGCGTCGCGGAGACCGGCATCATCCTTGGCCGGCTTCTTCGTTGCTGACGGGTTTGAAGTCCGGGCGGGCGAATCGCGCGGTGGGCGGGGTGCCCGCCGGATTGTGCTTAAACTCGTCCACCCCGCGACAGAGGTAGGTCTTGAAGTTGGGATTCACGCTCAAGTCGTTTTTCACGTTCGTGCCGGAGTAGCGGATGGTGAGGCCGGCCCGGCGGCGATCGGATGGGTTGGCGGGCGAGCCGTGGATGGCGCGGTCGTCGTGCAATGAACATTGCCCGGCCTGCAGGCGAAATTGCACGGCGGAATCGGAGGAGAAGTCGGAACCATCCTCGAGTTGCAGGCTGAGCACGGAGTCGGTGCTTTCGTTGCGCTGATGCTTGACCAAGCCACCCCGGTGGGAGCCCGGGATAAGTTTCATGCCGCCGTTGACCTCGTCGACATCATCAAAGGCGAGCCAGACGGTGACGGAGTTGTGTGGAGTCATCGGCCAGTAGTAGGCGTCCTGGTGCCACCCGACGGTGGAGGCGCTGTGGGCATCCTTGATGAAAAAGTTACTGGCCCAGCAGTAGAAGTTTGGCCCCAGCACGCCCTCGACGAGGTCGTGGATTCTGGGGTTCATGCAGATGTCGTAGAGGTAGGCGCTGGTCTCGTGCCACTCGCGGATGTCCTTGGAGGATTCGCCCGGCTCGAGCAGGGCGAGCAGCTGGGGAAGGTCGTCCCGGATGGCGGCCATTTCCGCGGGGGAGTAGATGGGCGGGAGATCCAGCAGGTATCCGTTCTCTTGGTAGAACTCTTTTTGGGCGGCCGAAAGGTGGTGGGGAGAGGTATCAGACATAGTAAGACAGGGAGTGGTAGTCGGCGCTAAAGTTAGCGATATTCCTTGCGGGGGGCGTTCACGATTTGACCCCCATGTGTTCAAAATATTATCATTGGTGATAATAATGAAAACAAAAGTCCCTGAGGTCGTGGTATGAGGGTTTTTCGGGATCCGAGATTGGTCAGCGGTTACGTGTATGAGCATCCCGTGGCGGAGATCCCGGAACTGACTCATTGCGGGGAAGCGCTCTGTGGAACGGGCCACCATCTGTCGCCCCACACCCATACGGGCTTTGAGTTTATGTTTATTTCCCGGGGGGAGGCACGCTGGTTGGCAAAGGGAGAAACGGTGGTGCAGCGGCCGGGGGATCTCTACATTGCCTACCCGGGGGAACAGCATGGCACGGGGGCGCGGCGCAATCGTGAGAATCAGCAGGTTTGGGTGGGCCTCGAGTTGGACGGGTTGGGCCGGGCGGGTCGTGATTTGGCCAATCGCTTGCGGCGGGATCGCCCGCGGCTGGTGACGGCCTGTGAAAATCTGGAACCGGCGTTGCGCGGAATTGTGCGGCAGGTGGTTTCGTCCCGTCCCCGCCGGAGTGCCGTCGTCCACGTATGGATCCGAACGTTGATTGAACTGCTGGAGCAACGTCTGGACCAGGCGGGCGAGGGGTTCGCCGAGACCGGATCAGCGGTCCCGTTGTCGCCCGGGGTGCAGCGCGTCGTGTCCTATCTTGAACGCAATTTGGAGCGGCGGGTGCCGCTGGCGGATTTGGCGGCCATCGCGACGGCGCGAAGCCTGCCGCAGTTTTGCGCGCGGTTTAAACGGGAAGTGGGCATTTCGCCCGCTGCGTTTCATCTGCGATTGCGGCTGCAGGCGGCCCGCGATGCGTTGGGTCAGCCCTCGTTCGATATTTTGACCACCGCGCTGCATTTCGGTTTCAGTTCATCGCAGCATTTCAGCACCCAGTTCCGTCGCGCCTTCGGCATGACGCCGGGGGAGTGGCGACAGCAGGGGCATTGATCGTCGCAGGGCGATTGGGGTGGCGGCGGCGGGGATCACCGGGAGACCTGGTCTCGCCTGCCCGGCAGACCTGCGGATCAACCCGCCCGGTGGAGGAGTGGTGCCCCGAGCCGGACTGGTGAGCCTGGTGGCTCAATCCTGCGGATTCGACCTTCGGTCGCCCCATCTTCGCTTCGCTTCGTCGAACTTCGTTCTCGTCCGCCACGCCGCCCCATCTGATCTGGCAATCAAATGGTGCCCCGAGCCGGATTGGTGAGCCTGGTGGCTCAATCCTGCGGATTCGACCTTCGGTCGCCCCATCTTCGCTATGCTTCGTCGAACTTCGTTCTCGTTCGCTACGGTTCACCCCTCCTCCTGCGGAGGAGTGGTGCCCCGAGCCGGACTCGAACCGGCACGCTCTTTCGAGCAGGAGATTTTAAGTCTCCGGTGTCTACCAATTCCACCATCGGGGCGGTGGCGGGGGAGACGTTCACGAAGTGGGGCAGGGCCGTCAATGTTGGGATGCACTCCCAAAACGATCCTTGCCGCGCCGCGGTCTCCCACTCAGGAACGGCTCCGTGAAAATTGGATTGATGGGCGGCAGCTTCGACCCGGTGCATTTTGGTCACTTGGTCGCGGCCCAAGACGCGATGGAACAGCATGGACTCGACCGGCTGATCCTGATTCCGGCTGCCCAGGCCCCGTTGAAGGACTATGAGGTAAGCGCCTCGGGCGAGCACCGGGTGGCGATGTTGCGGGCGGCCACCGACTGGGATCATCGATTGGAGGTTTCCGATTTTGAGGTGCGGCAGGGGGGGACGAGTTATACCGTCGAGACGGTAAAGCACTTTCGCAACCGATTCCCTGATAATGAGCTATTCTGGATCATTGGTGGCGACCAGCTTCCCAAATTGGATCGCTGGCATCGCATTGAGGAACTGGCGGGATTAATCGAATTCATCTATCTTGAGCGACCGGGTCATCCGGCCAAGGAACACCCGGAGATCCCGGGCTTGGCGCTGCATCGTTGCGATGGGCATTTAATCGAGATCAGCTCCACTGAACTGCGGGCGCGGATCAAACAGGGGCTCTCCCTTGACTACTTCATTCCGCACAAGGCGATTGTCTATCTGCAGGAACATGGTCTGTATGCCTGATCTTTCATGTCTGAAACCGAATCAAAGTCTCCCTCTGCCGACCAAATTCCGCCCATTATTGCCGAGTTGGTGCAGGCGCTTGATGACAAAAAGACCGCAGATCTTTGCGTGCTGAAAGTGGATGAGCAGTCCTCCATCACCGATTACCTGATTTTGGGCACGGGCATGGCGGGACCTCACTTGAGAGCGCTGCGCGTCGAATTGGAAAAGGTGTTGGATGCAGCGGGGGCACCCATCGCCGGGGTGGATTTTGGCGAGGATAGCGGTTGGATCGTATTCGATGCCTACCAGGTCATGATTCATTTGTTCATGCCGGAACAGCGCGAGATTTACCAACTCGAGAAGCTATGGGGTGATGCCATCGAACTCGATGTCGAAAGCATGTTGGTGAGTAAACCCGAGCAGGGGGCTCCCATCAACGACTGAGGGTGAATCGAATCTCCCGTTCGGCGCCTAGAAGGCATAGCCGATCGAGCTGATGATACGCTGGTCCGTACGGGCAGTTTGAGGCCGGACCGCGTTGTCGTATTCATACTCAAATCGCAGATTCATCGACAGTTTGCGGGTCAGTTTCCCTTGGAGCACCGTGTTAAACCGGATCTTGTAGTTGTCGGCTTCGCGAATGGCGGCGGATGGTTGCGTGCCGACGGAGAGAAAGCGGGTGCCTCCCTCAGGCGAATACTGTGCCTGGGCGTTTTGGCGGAGGGTGATCCGCTTGTTAAAACGGTAGGTGTAGTCTTGGAAGATCTCCACCAGGGTAAAGAAACCCGATTGGGCGAGCTCGGCTTCACGGTATTGGCCGGTGAGTCCGGCGCCGAGATTCACGACATGCTCCTTGTTGTCGAACAGCCGGATACCCGCTCCCAGATTCTGCTCCCAGTTTCGGTTAATATCTTTGAGGTCATCCTGAAAATAGGAGGTCAACGACTGGGCAAACGTGCGTTCGCCGATTTCCCGCCGCCATTGGAAACTGGCGTCATAGCGGTCGTTGTTCACGCGACCGTCCTGTTCGCCGTAGAGTAGCCGGGCTTTGGCCCGGAGATCGTTGTCCCCGATGGTGCGGTCGGCCGATCCGCGGATATCCAACGCGAACACGTCCCGTCGGCCCTGCTGCTGACGGAGACCGAATTCGAGTTTTCCATCCCAGTCCGATGCCTTGGTTTCACCGTCGAGGGTCTTGGCGATTTCAGCTGCTGTCTTTTGCTCGTCGGCCCCAGGTTTCTGGCGAGGACTTGGTGAATCGGATTTGGGTTTCGCGGGTTTGGTTTCCTCAGCTGGAGGAGGGGAGTCCGGGGTGTCCGTTTCGATAGGTGCGATACCGACCAAAGCCTCCACGGGAATTCCATCGGGATCACTCCCCTTGATGACCATCGCTCCCTGTTGGGGAATGGTGATTTCGCCGAGTGCATCCGAGGCGAAGACGATGACGGCATCATCCTGGCGAATGAGGGTTCCCGTCAAACGATCGCCGTTTTTGAACCGGAGCTGATCAGGCGCAGCAACGGGTTCCGTCGGTTCGTTGGCTAACAGCTTGCCGGCGGAGAGCGTGAGTAGTGCAAAAGTGAGAGCGAACAGCGACCTCATTGGTGTTAATGCGAGACAAGGAAGTCCACTTGGCTAGACCTAATTGAACTTCGGACGCTTGTAAGCGGAGATTGTGCCAAAAATTAAACTTCCCCGCGGTAAATCGTTTGTAAAAAACCGTGTAACGGAAACTGCTCCCCCTGCGGGAGTACTAATACCCACGGCTTTGTTCTTGAAATCGGTTGGCGTTTATCGCTCGATATCGGCTCTGCCCCTCGTGGGCCTTTATCATAATAATCCAAATATAGTTCACATGAACAACAAATCCTCCTCCAAGGGCTTTACGCTCGTCGAAATCATGATCGTGGTCGTTATCATCGGCCTCCTCGCTGCCATGGCTATCCCGGCCTTCCAGAAGGTCCGTCAGTCCTCCCAGGACAAGGCGGTGTTGAACAACGCTCGCCAGCTCTCCGCTGCGGCTGACCAATACTTCCTCGAAAATGGTGTTTCCACGGTTGCTTCCTCCAACCTCGTTGGCGCTTCCAACTACGTGAAGGCCGTTAACACGGTTGCTAGCGAGACTTACCCGGCTGGCTTCACTCAAGGTGTGACGATCACCATCACTGGTATCGCCGGCGTGCGCACGCTCACCTACGCTCCCTAAGGTTATCCTTCGGAACTTTTTTCAAACCGCCTCCCTCGGGGGGCGGTTTTTTTGTCGGCTCTCACGGCTTTAAATTCAAAAGCAGTGAGCGCAGAGTGAGCTTTTGTTTTGTGCGGTTACCACCCAAGGTGCCGCCAGTTGCCCATGATCGATTTAGCCTCCCTTTTTCGTGATCGTCGTTTCGTTGCCCTGCTGGTGAGTGCGGTCGCGGCGGTCTTGATCGGATTTATTCTGATTTCACCTGATCGGGCGCTGTGGGCCATGACCTACGGAGGCTACTGGATGATGCTCGTTTTGACGGCCGCCGCGGCGTGGGCTTGGTGGCGGGAGTTGAAGCGAGATATCCCGGGCTGGTCGCAGACATGGTGGGATCATCGGGGAGCGATAGGGTTGATCGGTCTGTGCTGGGTTCTGCTCATCGTGCACGATCCCTTTGGTTTCAAAATCCTGATGGATGAGGCCATGTTGGCGGGCACGGCGATGAGCATGCACTTTGAGAAAATCGCCATCGTGCCGATGCGGGGACACGACATTCAGGGGGCCTTCGAGCTGCTCGGCGGCCAACTCGACAAACGACCACTGCTACAGCCGTTTTTGGTGTCGCTGCTGCATGATTTTACGGGCTTCCGGACCGAGAACGGTTGGGTGCTCAACGCGGCTCTGACCTGGTTTCTTCTCGTCTTGGTCTACCGGGCGGGAGTGCGGTTGTCCGGGCGTGCGGCGGGTTGCGCGGCGGTCGCCCTGCTTACGACCTTACCGTTGCTCGCGCAAAACGCGACCGGGGGCGGTTTCGAAGTGCTCAACCTCGTGATGATCATGGCCGTCTTCTTGGCCGCCGTGCAATTTGCCGAAAAGAGGGATGCGGCCTCGGTGGACGCGTTGGTCGTCAGCTCGGTGCTGTTGGCGGTCACCCGGTATGAGTCGGTGCTGTTTGTTTTTCCGGTCGCTGGGCTCATCTTATGGGGATGGCTGAAGGCGGGCCGGCCGGTGCTCGGGTGGTTATCCGCGCTGAGCCCACTCATGCTCATCCCGTATGCGCTGCACAACAAGGTGTTCAAGGTCCGGGAGTCGTCTTGGGAAATGTCGAGCCTGGGCGACTTTGATACCCCGTTTTCGATCAGCTATGTGCCCGACAACATTGCTCATGCGTTGGCATTCTTTTTTGACACCACCGGCAGCAACTCCAACTCGCTGGTGCTCGCAGCCCTCGGGGTGATTGCGATCCCTTTCGTGATTTTGATGTTGGTGAAACTGGTGGGGCGCTGGCGCCAGATTCGACCGATCGACGCGGCCTGGGCGACGATCAGTGTGGGCTTTCTGGGGCATGCCGCCCTGATGATGCTCTATTTTTGGGGCCGATTTGATGAGCCGGTGATCCGCCGGCTGAGTCTGCCCCTGAATCTTTTCATGGTGCTCGCCGTGGTCGTGGTGGTGGCGGATTTGCCCGGAAAGACCCGCAAGTGGTGGGGATTGGCCGCCCTGATCGGCTTTGGTTTCTTTTCCTACTCGTTGCCCTCGATGGCGCGGCACGATTACTCGCTCGATTATTATGTGGGGCGCGAGACGGCCTGGCGGCGGGAGTTTATCAAGGCCCATCCCGAGAAGGACTATCTGGTCGTGGATCCCAATTCGATTGAGTGGATTATTCATCAGGTATCCAGCACCCCGGTCAAGCGGGCGGTGGAAGACCCCGGGATCATGCGGTTCAATTGGCGCAATAAAACCTTCGGGGAAATGTATGTGTTTCAGCGATACAAGATCGATGCCTCGACCGGTGAACTGCAGTTGCCCGAGGAATACGATGTCGGGTCCGCCTACACCCTCGAGCCGGTGTGGGAACGTCGGTTTACCCCGTTCACCCTGAGCCGGATCAGCCGCATCGTGGAGATCGCGGAGGGTGACTCCATCATCACGCAGTCGGACCCCGCGACCTTTACGGAGATGACGCCGGAGGAAATTGCCGCGGCGCGGGAAGCCTACATGGAGAACTTTATCCAGCTCTTGCCGTAGTAGTGAAAGACTGGCGTGCAGATTTTGGGTCGGGTTGGGCGCGCTCCGAGGTTCGGTTGGCCGCGGTGGGTATCACGGGAGTGGCGGCGGTCTACTTCGGTTTTGTGGGGATCGGTGTCGCCCCCGCCGAATACCTGATCAAACACTGGGGTTACCATTTCATGGCCCTGACCGTAGTGTGGTGGGCCTGGTGCTTAGGCCGCCTTTGGCGGGGATCGGTGGGCGGTTCCGGTGGTCCCAGGGGGGGCAAGGGTTGGACCCGCGCTGAGATCGGGGGAGTGGCGATCGTGACGTCGGTCCTCATGGCGTCGTTGCTCGGCATGGAGTCGCTGCGCAGCAAGGTGCTTTACGACGAATATGTGCTGCAATCGACCGCCTACAACATGCACCACTTTCGGGAGGTGGCGACCATGGTGCGTGGCTACGATTTGCTCGGCACCTTTGTTTCCACCGATAACTACCTCGACAAGCGGCCTTACTTTTTTCCGTTTCTGATTTCGCTCGTCCATGATGTGGCGGGTTACCGGACGCTGAATGCCCATGTGCTGAATGTCCTATTGATGCCGTTGGCGCTTGGCTTGACCTATGCGCTGGGTCGGAAGTGGCACGGCTGGCGGGGAGGCATGGTGGCGGTTGCCTTGCTTGGGACGCTGCCTCTTTTCGGCCAGAATGCGACGGGGTCAGGGATGGAGATCATCAACGTGGTGATGCTACTGGCCGCCGTGCTCATCGGAGGGCTTTACGTTTCTCGGCCCAGTGTCGCGAACCTCAGCGCGTTCATTCTTTCAGTCGTGCTGTTGGCGCAGTCCCGCTACGAGCCGGCGATCTTTGTGCTGCCGGGCGTTTTGGGGG
>CAKZMS010000718.1 GCA_937128785.1 uncultured Opitutaceae bacterium
CCCGATCATTGTCACAGGAAGTTGGCGCTGGGATGCGCGATGCAACGCCGTAATGAGAGCAGCCAATTGCTCTTCGGCGACATATTGTAATTCGTCGATGAACATCACCGCACAGGTGTCGGCAGCTTGGGCGGCTTTTCCAATCGCTTCGAGGAGGTCCTGCAGATCCGATTCGAGGTCACCATTGTCCGCCAGTCCAGGTTCTGGTTCCAAATCGAGGCCCACCTCGATATCCTGATACTTCAATTTCATCGCTTGCACGAACCCCGCCAGTCCTTGCAGGGCTCTTTGCGCGAGGTCCTTCGCGGCCTCGCGACGAGATAATTTTAGCAATACAGTTCGCAGTTGAGGTGCGAGCATCGCTGGTAGAGATCGGCGCTCGGGGGCCTCCACCCGGATAGTGAAGCATCCCGCTTGCTCCGCATCCTCCCGCATCCGGTCAAGCAGCACGGTCTTACCCACTCCTCTAAGACCCACCAACAAAACGCTTTTCGCGGGCCGACCGATTTTAATCCGTTCGAGTGCGATATAGACGGCCTTGCGAACCTCGTCGCGACCGGCCAGCTCAGGAGGCGGAGACCCGGCACCGGGGGCATAGGGGTTTCTAATGGCATCCATGGGGTGGTTTATAGCTACCTTACTCTAAATTACAATAAGTTTATAAATAGGATAAGGTTCATTGAATCGTCCCTACTTCAACAAGTATGAGAAGAAACCATTGGAGGTGGAATCCAGATTAGGAAGGCTCAGAACAGCAGCGTCAGCTCGGCTTGCCAGGTGCGGGGGGCTCCGGGGGTGCCGTGGAAGGTTCCCGGAGTGATGGCGCTGTAGTATTCCTCGTCGGTCAGGTTACGGCCGCTGACGCTGATACGATACTTGTCGGTCGCATAACCGATGCGGGCGTCGAGCAGGGTGTAGGTGTCCTGGGCAAAAGTTGGGTCCTCAGCCTCGGTGTAGTAGGTCTTGCCGAGGGTGGTAAGGCTGGCGCCGGCGAAGAAGCCTGATTCGTGCTGATAGTGAGCCCGGAGGTGCAGGTCATAGCTCGGCACGTAGGGCACACGATTGCCGTCAAAGACGGTGCCGGCGTAGGGGTCGGTGAAGTTACTCAGGGTGGTATCGGTCAGGCCGTAGGCGGCCGACAGGTCGAGGCCTTTGGCGGGCCGCCAGGTGAGTTCCAGTTCGCCGCCAATGGACTCGGCGGAGTCGGCGTTGACGACGAGGTAGTCATCCGCGCCGTTCGGGGCGGTGGCGAAGGAGCGTTCGATTTGGTAGTCATCGATGTCGTAGAAGTAGGCGCGAACGGTTACGGCGTAGCGGCCATCGGCGGTGGCGTGGGTGACGCCGGCTTCGTAGGCGGTGGTGTATTCGGCGTCGTAGGGGGCGAGGACGGCATTGCCGGTGAAGGCGGAGAAGCCGCCGGTTTTATAGCCCATGGCGAAGTTGGCGAAGGCGGTGGTGCCGTTGCCGAGATCATAGCGGGCGTTGAGGTGAGGCAGCGCGGTTTCGGATTCGTGTTTGGCCAGGGTGACTTGGGGCACGGGAATGATCTCGATGCGCTCGGAATCCATCTCGGTGCTGACTCCGCGCAGGCCGAGGGTGATGTCGAGCGCATCGGTAGCGGCGAAGGTCGCTTCACCAAAGATGGCGAGATCGGTCACGTCGAATTGGTAGGTCGATTCTTCGAAGGTGAAACCGCCGAACTGGCGCACGAAACCGCCGTTGGTTTGACCGTCGTTGAAGAATCCACCGATCCGCCATTCGAGATCACTGCCTGCGGCACTGGTGAAGATGATCTCCTCGCTGAGGTTCTGCTGTTGAAGGGTCGAGCCGTTGCCGAGCTCGGCGAAGCCGAAGTCGAGCGTGTTGGAGTAGGGACCCATGTCCCAATCGGAATAGCCGGTGGTGGCAGTGAGGCGGCCGGAACCGAGTTCAAAGGCGGCGGTGAGGGCCAGGTTGAAGGAATCGAGTTCCGCCACGCCTTCAGCCGAGCGTTGCACTTCGTGGTAGGGACCACCGAGGGGAACGAGGGGTTGGGCGCCGTCGCGGGCCTGGAGGAAGTTGCCCAGCAGGGTGACCTCGACGGTCTCGGTAGGGCGCCAACGGAAGCGGGCTAGGGCGGTGGCGGTTTCTTTGTAGTCCACATCCTGGTCGAGCGTGGTGTTGGTCACGTAGCCATCGCGCTCGCTGTAAGTGGCGGCGACGTAGGCATCGCCCTTGGCGTTGTTGGCGGAGGAAGCGGTGTAGGTCGCGGAGAGGTGGCCGTAGTCACCCGCGGAAACGGCGAGTGAGCCGGAAGCGCGATCGGTGTTGGGCGGCGTGGAGAGCAGCAGGATGCCACCGGGACCACTCCGGCCGAAGCGGGTGCCGGCGCCGGGGCCGCGGAGGAGCTCACCTTGGGTGAAGCCGGTCAGATCGGAAGGGAACGTAAAGCCGCTGCCGAGGGGAAGGTCGTCCAGATAGATCGTTACCGCCGGGGCGCCGAAGATGGGCGTGTTGGTGAGGCCGCGGATGGCGAAGGTATCGGTAAAGGAGCGGGACTGGTTGCTACCCACGGCGAAGCCGGCGATCTCGGCGGCGAGGGCGGGCAGGGCGAAGTCGGGCTGGGTGACATCCGCATTCAGGATGACTTGGGTCGTGGGGCTGGCCGTGGTGGTGGTCAGCCGGGTCGTGGTGACTTCAAATTCCGGTGCCTGGACCACGCCGGGGGCGGTGGTTTGGGCGAGGGCAAAAGTGCAACTCAGTGGCAGGGCGGCGAGGAGTCGGAAGGGGCGGGTCATGGGACGAACGTAAGAGCGTTGTTTTTCCGGCGGTGGAGGCAACGCAAACCCGTGTGAAACGTTTGCAGGTGGGCGGTGAGGCAGAGGGTGTCGGGCGTAAAGCCCGACCCACCGCAATGCGACGCAGTATGAATGTGGGTGTGGGTCGGGCTTTACGCCCGACATTCAGTCCCGGACCAATAAAACGGCCTCCCGGTGAAGGGAGGCCATCGAAAAGGGGAGGCTGTCGCCGAAGCTTAGGCGAAGTCGTAGCCGTCGAGCTGACGGTCGACGCGCACCTTGTCCAATTTGGCGAAGTGCGGGAGGCCGTTCTCGTGGGGGACCTCGGTTTCGCCTTGGATGAGCGGGGTGGCGTAGCGCACGAACTGGAAGTTCATGGAAATGCCGTCTTCGTTGATCCAGTCGGCCGGGAGCTTCTTCACGCCGTTGGCAATGTCGGACAGGGGAGCGAGTCCGGTTTCGCAGGTGTAAGCGTCGCCTTCGCCGCGGAGCAGCGTGACCATCTTGTCGGTTTCGCCCGCGATGGCGGCTTTGACCGCGGCTTGGCCGGCGAGGAAGGCCTCATCGGCATCCGCGGCGGAACCATTGGTGACGGCGGCGCGTTGGGCGATACCGAGCTTGGCGGTGCGGGCCTTGACGCCGGGGAGATTGGCTTCGACGAGGCTTTGCAGGTATTCAGCGGCTCCGCCAAGTTGGGCGTGGCCGAATGCGTCGGTAGCCTCGGCGGCGGCGACGTAGTTGCCATCGGCATCGACGAGACCTTCACCCACCACGATGTGGCAGAACTTCTCGCGCTTGAGGGTGCGTTGGACGTCGGCGATGAACTTCTCCGGGGAGAAGGCGACCTCGGGGAGGAGAATGATGTGAGGAGGATCGTGCGGGTGGTCACGGCGCTTGGCGAGGGAGGCACCGGCGGCGATCCAGCCAGCGTTGCGGCCCATGACCTCGAGAATGGAAACGAGGTCACCTTGGCCCATGGCCTCGTGGTCGCAGGCCATCTCGCGAACGGTCGTGGCGACGTGTTTGATCACGGAACCGTAGCCGGGGCAGTGATCGGTGGCGACCAGATCGTTGTCGATGGTCTTGGGGATGCCGATCACGCGCAGCTCGTAACCCTGTTCCTGGGCGAGCTTGGAGATCTTGTCGGCGGTGTCTTGGGAGTCGTTGCCTCCGGCGTAGAAGAAGTAGCGGATATTCTGGGCCTTGAAGACCTCGAGCACGCGTTCGAAATCGGCCTGCTTCTTGAGCTTGTAGCGGCAGGTGCCGAGAGCAGCGCCGGGGGTGTGGCGGAGACCACGGATATTTTGCTGCGATTCCGAGGCGAGATCGATCAGGTCCTCGTTCAGGATACCCAGGACCCCGTTCAGGGTGCCGTAGATCTCCTCGATGCAATCGTGGTTGAGTGCTTCGGAGACGACGCCCTCGATGCTAGCATTAATGACGGCGGTGGGGCCTCCAGATTGGCCCACCAATACGTTACCTTCGAGTTCTTCGGCCATGGTGTGTGTGTCTTAAAATACGGGAAAGGGTGTTACTTACGTGAAGGGAGAAACTGGCCCGCGGGGAGAGCGGGTGGCAAACCGAAAGTTGGGAAGGGGCAAATATGCCCTCTCGCCGGGTCTTTCAGGGGGCTAGAGGAGCTTGCCGGGCTGGAGGGAGGAGGCCCCTTTGATCCGGCGGGCGGCGGCTCGGGCGGTGGAATTGAAGGAATCCACCTGGGCGGGAGCGGCGCCCACGAAACGGTCCGTATCCTGCAAAATGGCCTTAATTTCGGCCTTCGATAGGCCCAAACGGGTGTCGGCGGCGAGGCGATCCACCATGGCGGGTTCCTGGCCTTCCCGGATCGCGGCGGCGGCGGCGAGGGCGTGTTCCTTGATGGCCGCGTGGGCGGTTTCGCGTCCCGCCCCGGCTTTGACGGCGGCCATCATGATGGTGGTTGTCGCGAGGAACGGCAGGTTGCGGGCGGACTCGGCGGCGATGACCTTGGGGAAGACGGTGACCTGATTCAGGACGTTGAGCAGCGTCTCAAGGAGGCCATCGATGGCGTAAAACGCGTCCGGCAGGGCGACGCGGCGAACGACGGAGCAGGAGACGTCACCTTCGTTCCACTGGTCACCGGCGAGGGCGCCGGTCATCGTGACGTAGCCCGAGAGGATGGTGGAGAATCCGCAGATGCGCTCGCAGTTGCGGGCGTTCATCTTATGCGGCATGGCCGATGAACCGACCTGGCCTTTTTGAAAACCCTCGGTGAGCAGCCCTTGGCCGGCCA
>CAKZMS010000719.1 GCA_937128785.1 uncultured Opitutaceae bacterium
ATGGGTGTGGTAGCCCGCCTGCTGAAAAGCTTCTCCGATCGTGGTGTGCTCGGGTGGCAGGGTGCGGCCGGGTTGCACCATATCGAAAAGGTGTTTGCCGGTATGCAGGGCGGTGCGACTGGGAATACAGGTGGCTCCGGAAAACGAGCCCATCAGGTAGGCTCGATCGAAGACAAACCCCTCACTCGCAAGCTGATCCAGATGGGGGGTTTGGACCGCTTGGTCGCTGAACGCACCGACGCCAGTGTAGCGGTGATCATCGGTGTAAATGACCACGACATTGGGACGCACATCCCGGGCCATTGAAACTGCGGCTAGGGCGAGTCCACATAAACTGATAGTCAGACGCTGAAAGAGAGTGATCATGTTTGGCCGACGGATACGACTACTCCAAAATTAGCGTTGGCGAGGAGCCACCTCCCCGTTGTTTAAACTATTGAATCCTCGAAGGCCTGATTCGGCCTCAGGCGGTTTTGGATCGAAATGAAACCCATTTCCAGATTTCGAAGCGGTCAACGAGGACGCCGCCGAGGATCACCAGGGCGGTGATTACTTTGCTGAAGGAGCTGTCGTAGCCGAGGAGGTTGACCATATTCTGGAGCACCAACAGCACGGTGGTCCCGAGGATGATGCCGATCACCGAACCTTCGCCACCGCGAAGACTGCAGCCACCGAGGACCGCTCCGGCGATGGCGTAGAGCTCAAAGAAATTTCCGTGCATCGAGGGAACCACGTCGGCCGTGTAGAGGGCAAAGAACAGCGCAGAGACACAGGTCAGCAAAGTGCAGGCGATGTAAGCATAGGTAATGATTCGCGTGGTGTTGATACCGGAGTAACGGGCGGCCTGTTCGTTGCGACCCAGAGCGAGCAGGTAGCGGCCAAACACCGACTGGTGCAGCGCGTAGTAGACGATTCCACTGATCACCAAGAAAGCGATGAAGGCGGCCGGCATTCCGAACAGTTCACCGGTCATCAAACGATCCAAGCCCTCGATGCTGTAGGTGGCGTCGTAGTAGCCCAAGGAGGTGTCGCGGGTCAGGGTCTGGGCGAGACCGCGGTAGCCGCGCAAACCGCACAGGGTCACGACAAAGGCAGGCATGCCGATCTTGGCGATGAGCCAGCCGTGGAGCAGGCCTATCGCGACGGCCAGGACGAGTAGCAGGGCCATGGCGAACGGCCAATGCATGCCGGGAATCCAGGCGTGGGCGCCGGTGAGCATGTAGAAGAAAACCGTGCCCAGCAGGGCCATGAGCGATCCGACTGATAGGTCGATCCCGCCGGAGATGATGACCAGTCCCATGCCCAGACTGAAGATGCCATACATGCCGATTTGGCGAGCAAGGTTCTCGAGGTTTCGACCCGAGAGGAAACGTGATTCCAGCAGCGCGGTAAGCAGACCGTCGGCCTCCCGGTTGCGACTGAAGATGATCGTCCAGAATGCCACAAACAGGAGCACAAGTAGCAGGCAGAGTTCTTTGCGGTAGCGGGAAAGCATGAGGGGAAATTTACGATCTACGAATTACGATTTACGAATGGGGCTGTCCGCCGGTCGGTCTAGTCAATGATGAGTTGACCGGCGTGATGGAGTTAGAGGGCTGAGGGGGGATCCGCCGTGGTCCCGTTGTTAGGGTATGATTCTTGATACTTGTTACTTGCACTTTGTTACTTCGGCGGCGCGGCAGTGCCGCCGGTCTGGACGGCTAGTTTCATGATTGATGCTTCCGAGAACTGGTCAGGTTCGAGGATGCCGGTGAGGTGGCCCTCACACATGACGGCGATGCGATGGCTCATGCCCAAGAGCTCCTCCATGTCACTGGAGATCATCAACACCGCGCACCCGGAGCGGGCAAGGTCGGCCATGGCTTGGTAGATTTCGTGGCGCGCACCCATATCGATACCGCGGGTGGGTTCGTCGAATATCATCACCTTCGGCCCCAGAGTCATCCATTTGGCGAGGACCACCTTCTGCTGATTGCCGCCACTGAGGTCGCCGACCGGTTGTTCCACGTCGGGCGCCTTTACCCCATACTCCTGACGCCATTGCTCGGTTTGTTCGCGTTCTCGAGTGACGTCGATGCGGGTGCGGCGACTAAAGCGGTTGAGGGAGTTGAGGGTCATGTTTTCGCGCACGCTCATCTCGAGTACGAGGCCACTGGCTTTCCGGTCTTCGGGCGCGAGAAAAACTCCGCGGGCGATGGCGGCATCGACGCTGCCTCGCTCCAGTAGAGTGCCTTCTACGTTGATCGAACCAGACGGGGACTCATCCACGCCGAAGATGGCCTGGGCCAGCTCGGAACGGCCGGAGCCGACCAAACCAGCGAGGCCGAGAATTTCACCGGCCTGCACGGAGAAACTCGCACCCCCGCGGGGCCACCGTGCGGTGGTGAGGTGATCGACGGACAAGATGACCTCGCCGATGGCATCGGGCAGCGGCGGGTAGACCTCGCTCAAGTCGCGTCCGATCATCAAAGAGATCATGCGGTCGTGAGAAATTTCCTCGCGAGATAGGTGGCCGGCCAGTTCGCCATCGCGCAGCGCGACAACCCGATCGGCGACCCGTTCGATTTCGGCCAGGCGGTGGGTGATGAAGATCACCGCCATGCCGTGTTCGCGGAGCGTTTCCACCAAAGTGAGCAGGGTATCCGTTTCCTTAATGGTGAGACTGGAGGTGGGTTCATCCAGGATCAGGATGCGGGCATCCATCGACAGCGCCTTGGCAATTTCGACCAGTTGTTTTTGGCCGTTGGTGAGTTCGGCCAGGTGGTGTTCCGGGGCGATATCGAGACCGAGCTTATCGAGCAGAGGGCGGGTTTGGTCCGCCATGCGGGTTTCATCGATGCAGCCCCACTTGCGGGGTTCGCGACCGAGGAAAATGTTCCCCGCGACATTGAGGTTATCGAGTAGGTTGAGCTCCTGATGGACGAAGCTGATGCCCCGTTGCGCGGCAGAGATCGCATCGGTGATGTTGACGGCGGAACCGTCGATTTTGATCTGTCCGGCGGTGGGCTGCAGCATGCCGCCTAGCAGGTTCATCAAAGTGGATTTACCAGCGCCATTCTCCCCAATCAGCCCAACGACTTCGCCGGCCTGCAAAGAAAAGTCCACCTCGTGCAGAGCCTGCACCGGCCCGAAGGACTTGGATATTTTTTGGAGCTCGAGAAGGTGGGACATCGGGTGAAGGGGTCGGGTCGGGGAAAGTGAATTTCGTCTGCGACTACATTGCACTTTTTTACGACACCAACCCCGCAGACTGCGTCTTGTCACTTGATACTTGCTTGTCCGCCATAGCCTTGGCGACGGCGGAATACCTGCTACTTGGGACTTCGCGAACGTTAGTTCGCGATGCTTGCTTTCCAGGCGTCGCACTGGGCCTTATAGGCGAGGCCTTCGCCTTTGCGCAGGACCTTGGTGCCGACGTGGATGATCTTGCTTTCCGGAACTCCGGCATCGGCGGGAGACATTTCTTTCACCGCCAAGGCCCGAAGCAGGGCCATGGAGTCATAACCAAAGGTGAAAGGATCCTGCACCACGGTGCCAAAGATCTCACCGGCATCAATGGCTTCGAGGGTCTTGGGGGCCTCGTCGAAGGCCAGGACCTGAACCTTGCCGAGTAGACCGGCGGCGCGGACAGCTTCGAGACAGGCGGGTGCGTTGTAGCTCCAGAGGCCGACCAGCCCGGCGATGTCGGGATGAGCGGTGAGGGTATCCTCGGCGTTGGCGCGAGCCTTGGCTGAGTCGGCGCCGTCGGTGCGCAGATCGATCACCTCAATGCCGCTGCCGGCGATGGCCTCGTTGAAGCCTTGGAAACGCTCGATCGCGTTCTGTTGATCCTTGATGCCGACAAACACCATGACCTTGCCTCCGTCGGGCAGGGCTTCTTTGGCGAGTTCGCCGAGTTGGCGGCCGGCGGCGACGTTGTCGGTGCCCAGGTAGGTGATGCGGTTGCTGCCGGGGGCGTCGCTGTCGACCGTGATGACGTGGGCATCTTCGACCCAGTCATTGATCATGCGCACCTGGTTGCGGGCGCTGGTGGGGCTGATGGCGATGCCTTCGACGCCGGCGGCGAGGAGATCGTCGACGATCTGCTTCTGTTTGGTGGTGGTGCCATCCCCGGTGCGGAAGATCACCTCGATGTCGCCAAACTCACGCTCGGCAGCGCGGGCTCCCGCCTCAGCGTAGGCCCAGAAATCGGCCGAAACGTTGGTGATGAAGCTGAGCTTGGTTTTGACCGCGGTGGAACCACCGGAGGAATCGGAAGATTTGCCGCAGCCAAGAGCCAACAGGCCCAGCACGGCGAGACACGAAAGAATCAGTTTACGCATAGGGGTAACGAGTGAGGGCAGGGATAGGAAAGGAAACTACAGCGGACTGCGACCTCCGTTTACACAAATTGTCTGACCGGTGATGAAAGCGGATTGAGGCGTGCAGAGATTGGCGACCGCATCGGCCACGTCTTCCGGCGTGCCCCAGCGCCCGGCGGGGATACCGGCGAGATAGGCATCCTTCGCTTCCTGGGGATCGTCCGCGTGGCGCTCGGTGGGTATCCAGCCGGGGGATACCATGTTCACGGTGATGCCGAAAGGGGCGAGTTCTGTGGCCATGCTGTGGGTCCAGCCCTTCTGGCCACCCTTGGCAGCGACGTAGGCGCTGAAATTGGGATGGGCCACCTCGTAGACTTCACTGCCGATATTCACAATGCGCCCCCACTTTTGGGCTTTCATGTAAGCGATGGTCGCCTGGGTCAGGAGAAAGGGGCTCTTGATGAAGAAATCCACCATCTCCTGATAGAAAGCCCAATCGTAGTCCTCGATCGGACGCTGAGGTTGAGGGCCGGTGGCGTTGGGAATGAGAATATCGACCGGGCCGAGTTGGGCTTCGGTCGCGGACACCAGGTCGGCCACTCCTTCCGGGCTGCAGACGTCGGCCGGGATCATGATGCCGGTGCTACCGGTGGCCTGAAATTCGTTCAAGGCGCGTTCGGCCCGGACTTGATTGTGGGCGTAGTTCAGAGCGACCTTGGCGCCGCGGCGACCGAGTTCCTTGGCGATGGCAAGGCCCAGTCCCGTGCTACTGCCGGTGACGAGGGCGACCTTATCGCTCAGGGGAAGGGAAGAGAGAGAGGAGTCAGCCATGACGAGGAGAAACTATTTCAGGGAGCAGTTGGTTTGGGTTCATCCGGTCGGAACGTTGTCGAGTTGTTGCGAGCCTCAATGGTGATCTGGTGGAAACCTTGATGGTCGATATCGGCGTAGATCTGAGTATCCGGCAGTGCCTTGATGAGATCGTCGATCTGGGAACGGGTTAGTCCGGTTGAACCAAGATAAAGACGATTCGTTTGCAGCTGGGTCAGGGCGAGTCGATTGGGTTCACTCAACGCAGTCGCGTAGAGGTTTAGGTGCTTGAGTTCGCTCAATCCACCCAGACCGGCAATCGCATCGGCAGCGATTTGAGCGCGGCTCAAATTGAGCTGCTGCAAACGGCCGAACTGACTCCAGTCGGTGGCAGACAAGGCACCGGCGTTC
>CAKZMS010000720.1 GCA_937128785.1 uncultured Opitutaceae bacterium
ATCCGTCATCGGTTCCTTGCCGGTTTGCTTGACGATGCGGGCGAGGAGATCTTCGTCGATCGGGCCCGGTGTCTTGCCGTATTTGCCGAGGGCGATGTCAATGGCCGGCTGGGAGATGTTTTTCCAACGGCCAAACTTGATGTTGAGCATCGATTGGGAACCGACGATCTGGGAAGTCGGCGTGACCAACGGAATATAACCGAGCGCTTTGCGCACGTGGGGGATCTCCGCCCCCACCGCGTCAAACTGGTCGGACATGTTCTGTTCTTTCAGTTGATTGCGGAAGTTGGAGAGCATGCCTCCCGGCACTTGATAGGCCAACGTATCGGCATCGACGCGCTCGTTGGCCGGCGAGGTGAACTGGGAAAGCTCGGCGTAGACACCTTTGAAATAGTCGGCCAGTTCCTTGAGTTTCTCGACGTCGTAGTCCGGGCATCGGGGGTGCCCGTCGAGCAACGCCAACATGCGTAGCGTGTCGGGTTGGCTGGTGCCGTTGGCGAAGGGAGTGATGGAGGTTTCCACGACATCCACATCCGCATCGATGGCGGCGAGGTAGGTAGAGGCACCGAGGCCAGCCGTGTCGTGGGTGTGCAGGATGATCGGCAGGCCCACGCTCTTCTTGAGCGCTGTAACGAGCTCGCGGGCGACCTGCGGCTTCATAATCCCCGCCATGTCCTTGATGCCGATGGACTGGCAGCCCATCGATTCCAACTCGACGCCCATTTTGACAAACGCCTCCGTGGTGTGAACGGGGCTGGTCGTGTAGCAAATCTCACCCCGGGCGTGTTTGCCGCAGGCGAGGACGGTTTTGATGGCGGTGCGCAGATTGCGGGTATCGTTGAGCGCATCAAAAACCCGAAAGACATCCTGGCCGGCGGCCGCATTGGCCCGGACAAAAGCTTCGACCACGTCATCGGGGAAACTGGTGTATTGAACGATGTTCTGCCCGCGCAGGAGCATAATCTGAGGGGTCTTGGGCGCGGCTTTCTTTAGGGCCCGCAGGCGGTCAAACGGGTTCTCGTTCAGGAAACGCAGACAGGAGTCGATGGTGGCGCCTCCCCAAGTTTCGAGGCCATGAAACCCCATCTCATCGAGGATCGGCGCAACCGGCAGCATTTGAGCGGTCGTCATGCGGGTAGCCGCAAGCGACTGGTGACCGTCCCGGAGAACGGTCTGGTTAAATTGAACGGGTTTTAGGGGCATGGGTAAAGTAGCTGAGCTTCAGTCTAGTCCAAGTGGCGCATGGGGACTACGCGCATCTTGGCCTAACCGGATCAAAAAAGAACCCTGTCTCTCTGGAGACAGGGTCGGGGAAATCTAACAGATGCGCATGGCGGCTAGAACCAGCCTTTTTTGCCATCGACGTAGGTTGCCACGAATTCGTCGTCGGGCTTGACCAGATACATGATGCCTTCAATGAGACCGATGATGCTGGTGATGAACGCGCCCATACCGAGAGTCAGAACGGTGACGAGGAGCATGATCACGCCCTCCTTGGTATAACCGAGGATGAACTTGTGGATGCCGAGGGCGCCGAGCAGGATGCCGCAAATACCGGCGGGGATCTTTTTGGAAGCAGCTGGATTACTCATGTTTTAATTGGGGTTAAGATTGAGAGTTGAACGGGCATCCAATGAGGATCGACCGTCCGGCGCAATCATAAGCGGTTTGCGTCTGCGGGCGGTTTACCGACGCAGCTGTCCCTCCGCTTTCTCGCGGAGGAAGGAGTTGTAGGTGCGGGGCAGGCCTTCCGACAGGGCAATGGAGGCAGACCATCCCAGCGCCGCGAGCTTGGACACATCCATCAGCTTGCGGGGGGTCCCATCGGGCTTGGTGGAATCCCAGACAATGTCACCCGAGTATCCGACCACCTCCGCCACCTGTTGGGTCAGGTCGCGAATGGAGACTTCCTGACCGGTGCCTACGTTAATCAAATCCGGTGGATCGACCAACTTAAGCAGAAACGCACACGCTTCGGCCAGATCGTCGACATGCAGAAACTCGCGCAAGGGCGATCCGGTCAGCTTCGCCAAGGACGAACAGCCGCGCGCCGGCACCACCGCAGAAAGCCTGGCTGGCCTCAAGCCAGCGTTCAAGAAGGACGGCAGCGTCACCGCCGGGAACGCCAGCGGCATCAACGACGGGGCCGCGGCTCTCGTTCTGGCGACCGAGAGTGCTGCCGCGCAGGCCGGGCTGACCCCGCGCGCGCGCCTG
>CAKZMS010000721.1 GCA_937128785.1 uncultured Opitutaceae bacterium
GCTGGCAAGAATAGATTTGATTAATTCAACATCTTCATTGAGCTGTGCATCGCTTTTCATCAGATTTTCGACGGTTCTGACAGCATGCATCACGGTTGTGTGATCCCGCCCCCCAAATTGCCGCCCAATTTCCGGATAGGATAGCGATGTCAGGTTTTTCGCCAGATACATGGCGATTTGCCGCGGCCGGGCAATATTGCGCGCACGCCTCGCTGAAAACATTTCAGATACCCGCACACCATAATGTGCCGCCACCCGCTTTTGGATAACATCAACAGAGATCTGGCGGCTGCTGGCGCGCAACAGGTCTGCCAAAAGATCCGCGGTGCTGTCGATGGTGATTTCACGGCCAATCAACATCGCATGCGCCAGAATACGGTTGAGCGCGCCTTCCAGCTCACGCACATTACTGACAATGCGATGCGCCATAAATTCCAGAACCTTGTCGGAAATTTCAACCTGCGCCTGCTCGGCTTTTGACTGTAAAATCCCCAGACGCAGCTCATAATCAGCCGGATGGATATCCGCCACCATGCCCCATCCGAGCCGCGAGCGCAGACGCTCTTCCATACCCTCAAGGTCGGTCGGCGATTTATCCGCCGATACAATCACCTGCCGGCCATCTTCAACCAGCGCGTTAAAGGTGTGAAAAAACTCCTCCTGAATCCGCTCCTTACCGCCGAGGAACTGAACGTCATCAAGCAGGAGGACATCCACGTTGCGGTAACGCTGGCGGAATTTGACCAGGGCATTCTCCTGCAGGCCTTGGATAAACTCGTTGGTGAATTTTTCGGTCGAGAGGTAGGCGACGCGGGCGTCAGGCTTTTGCTGGAGAATAGCGTGCCCAATGGCGTGCATCAGATGGGTCTTACCCAGTCCGGTATCACCGTAGAGGAACAGCGGATTGTAAGCTTGGGCGGGGGACTGTGCGACGGCCAGAGCGGCGGCCTGAGCCATCTGGTTGTTACTGCCGACGACGTAGTTTTCGAAGGTGTTCCGCGGATTCAGGTTGCCGGAAGCGGAGGTGCGGCGGTCGTGGCCGCGGCCGAAGTTGGCGCGCCGTTTGGCGGGGAGCGGCGACTCTGCGGGCGGGGCAGCGGACTCGTAACGGTTCGCGGGCGTGGCGGCGGTGGAGATGGCCCCAGATTTCTTCAGGCGCACGTCGATGTCTCGGCCGGTGTTCAACCGCAGTCGCTGGACGATCAGATCGAGGTAATTGTCATGGATCCAGATCGCCGCAAAATCGTTGGGCACCCCCAAGGTTACGCTGTCTTCATCAGCTTCGAGGCACTCGAGAGGTTCGAACCAAAGCTGAAAGACATCTTCCGGGAAAAGGGTTTTGAAATCCTGTTTTACGGTTTCCCAGAGAGTCGAGGAGGGGGAGGAGATGGGCATTAAAAGAGAGTCTTGAGCGTGGTTTTATTCACAACGCGCGGTGGGAAACGTGTAACTCTCTCGTCGGGGACCCGGATTTCAACCTGAGGATAGGGGTAAAAAAAGTGGTGATTGAGCTGCGAAACTGGAATCTGATCTCGACCGGATTCGTAAAGTTTTGCATTCCAATGATTAATGACCTTTATTGGGCCATAATCGGGATTGAAGGGGGGAGACGGGAGAATGAACGTTCCAATAACCGTGCGGGAGGTTAACTGGAGGACTGTGAATAAACGGGAAGGTAAATTGGGGTTTCAACGCTAACTTTCCAACAAGTTATTCACATCTTTGAGGGGATAACTTTTTGGCAGTTTTTTGTTGCTTATTCACGCTCGTATTTTCGGCCAAACTTATCGGTTTTTCCGTAAGGATTCCGGCACTACAAAATCGGCATTCCCCCTCGTAACCTACGTCACAAAAACGTCACAGCCGTAGTGCCCGAATGGTTACGAGATGGTGACGGTCCCGGCCTGGGCGGGCGTGGCGGGGTCGGGATCGACCCATTTTCCGTGCTCGCGAATTAAATCGATCAAGCGCTCATCGGCCTCGATTTGGGGGATATTGTAACGAACACACGTCTTGCCGACGTAGAGATTGATTTTTCCGGGCGCGCCGCCGACGTAACCGAAGTCGGCATCGGCCATTTCGCCGGGGCCGTTAACGATGCAGCCCATGATGGCGATTTTGACCCCCTTGAGGTGCCCTGTTTTTTCGCGAATCCGCTGGGTGGTGGATTGCAGATCGAACAGCGTGCGGCCGCAGGAGGGGCAGGCGACAAACTCGGTCTTGGTAATCCGGGCTCCGGCTCCCTGTAGGATGTTGTAGGCCAATTTGACTGCCCGGACGGCATCCGGCTCGGTTTCGACGCTGATCAGGTCGCCCAGTCCGTCGCAAAGGAGCGCGCCGGAGAGGATGGAGCCATCGATCAATCGGCCCAGGAAACTCGGCTCATGCGCCAACGCGGTCTCTGCGGTGTTGCGGATCCACAACGGCACGCGTGAGCGGTGCGAGACCAGGATCGACGCCAATCGCCGGTAGGCACCGACTGCGTGATCCGGCGAACGCTCGGTGGTGTCCAGGGTGACGATCAACCGATCCGATCCAAGCTCGGTCAAGACGGGGGCCAAGGCCGTCAGGGCCGTCGGAGTCATGGCGGGACAAAGCAGATGGGGAGGGCAGCGACGCAGACCTTCGATCCATTCCCGGAATGCAGTGGCATCCTCGGCTCCGAATCGCCGCATCACCACAGCGGGTTTCCCGCTATCTCCCAGGGCAGTGGTGACGTCGGCCAGTGAGATCGTCGCCGCCAAGTCCAGAACCTCAAACCGGGTGGTGAGCCCGGCACGGACTTTTTGCCAGATCGTGAGGTCCTCAGTCGAACGAACGGGCACGATGATACCTTCGGGAGGATTGTCCTTCAGGGCTGGGGTGCTGAGCTTGCTTCCCGTCTCCGCCAGCTCGGCGGCGGACTTGGCCCGGACGATCACAGCGGGGGGCTGCTCGGGCCCGACGGAACAGGATTCGCCCAGACTGACTGAGTTGATCTGTCGCCGCGTGAAATGGAACGGGTCCAGTGCGTCGGGGGGATCAATCGGAAAACCCTCGGCGGATACCATGTTTCCCTGCCAAAGGGTTGACGTGTGTTTGGCCAACGCCTGAGCCACCGGGATCTCATAAACCGGATCCTCCGTGAGGGAAACGCGGATGGTGTCGCCCAACCCGTCGAGTAGCAGGCTGCCAATACCGATCGCGCTTTTGATGCGTCCGTCTTCGCCGTCACCGGCTTCGGTCACGCCCAGATGCAGCGGGTAGTGCATGTCTGCCGCAGCCATGCGTTGGACCAGCAAACGATAGGCTTCGATCATCACCTTTGGATTGGAGGCCTTCATCGACAGAATCATGTCGTGATAGCCGTGACTTTCACCGATCCGCAAAAACTCCAGCGCACTCTCCACCATGCCCAACGGCGTGTCACCGTAGCGATTCATGATCCGGTCCGAAAGTGAACCGTGATTGGTGCCGATTCGCATGGCCCGGCCCAGTTCCTTGGATCGGATCACGAGTGGGGAGAACGCTTCGTGAAGACGCTCCAATTCCTCGGCGTAGGCTTGGTCGGTGTATTCTTTGACCGCGAATTTCTTTTTGTCGGCGTAGTTGCCGGGGTTCACCCGCACCTTCTCAACGTGTTCCACCGCCTCCATCGCGGCGGACGGCAGAAAGTGGATATCGGCCACCAGCGGTATCTCGCCAAAACCGGCATCGGCAAATTGCCGCCGGATCTCGCGGAGAGCTTGGGCGGCGGCCTTGTTGGGTGCCGTCACCCGCACGATCTCGCAGCCCACCTCGGCCAGGGCGATAGCCTGTTTCACCGTGGCCGCCACATCCTGGGTGTTGGTTGTGGTCATTGATTGGACCCGCACGGGGTTGTCCCCGCCCACGGCGACAGAGCCGACGTTCACCGCGGTGGAACGACGGCGAATAGTGCGAAAACGGGAAGCGCAATAGCTGCTCATCGCTGCAAGTAACAAGGATGAGTCCCCAAGTATCAAGTGAGCGGCGAGGAATAATCTCCTCCCGGGATTTCGTGGAATCTCCGATTGGGCAGATGCGAACGTAATGCAGGACGGCCAGCAGGATGGTATCGAGTCACAGAGTTCACCGAGGGAGCACGGAGGTCACAGAGAACCGTCCGCACCCTCTGTGTCTTACTAAGTGCCCGCTGTGACCAAAAGAGCCGAAAAGTGGTTCTCTTTCCTCAGTATCCCTCTTGGGAAGAAAGAGAAAGATAAGGAATATCGAGAAAGACTCTGCGGTTTACTCTTCCGCCGGGGTTTCTTCGGCGGGTTCTTCGGTGGTCGCGGGGTCGGAGTTGTCGCGGACGATGCGGCGCACGTCGAAGAAGCTCACGTAGAGGATCATGGTGAGGAGCAGCATCATGAAGACGCTCTGGGTGGTCATGACCCAGTTGGCGGGCAGGTCCCGGCCGCGAAGTTTGTTGATCGTCGCAATCAGGATATGGCCGCCGTCGAGCACGGGAATCGGCAGCAGGTTGAAGATCGCGAGGTTGATATTCACCAAAATCGTGAACCACAGGACGAGACGCAGATCGGCCTTCGCCACGAGGTGGAAGATCCGAAAAATGCCCACGGGGCCACTCAATTTGGAGATGCCGATATCCGACTGGGGATTTATCAGGCTGCCCAGCGTCCGGAAGGTCATCCGCACGATGCCGGTGACCTGCTCCACCGGATTTGGGTAGGTGGTGATCATGTCCTGCTCAAGCACCAGACCGAGGTCAGTCATGTCCAATTCGGTGCCGGCGGGAATCGCGATTTCCACGGACCGGGTTTCGCCTGCTTCATCGATCGTAAGCGCGAATGCGCCCGGCTGAGATTCTCCGAGTCGCTGAAAAAACTCCAAGGTGTTTAGCACGCGGGTGCCCGTCTCGAGCCCGGCGGCGGCGGCGGCCGAGTCGGGCGTCACTTGGCCCACCACGGAGGTCAGCACCGGAGAAACGCCGATCCGGCGGATGCGCTCGTCGGTCGCCAGCCGAGGGAAGATATCCACGTCGAAGCGCTCCCCATAGCGGTCGATGGTCAGCTCGGTGACCCGGCGATCGTCTTCGGTGCGCCCGGCACTCGTCACGAGCAACTGCACGAGGGTGTCCCAGTCCGAGACTTCAATACCGTCCACGGCCACGATGTGGTCTCCGGGTTTGATGCCGGCAGCCATGGCCGGGCCTTCGACCGTCTCACCTTCGGAAGTGACGATGGTGGGCGAGACGCTGCCGATTTGGGTGGTCGTTTGATTGCGGGGCGTCGGGATTCCGACAAACCACACGATGCTCGCCAACAGGAAGGCGAAGATCACGTTGAAGATCGCTCCGGCGACAAACACCATGACCTTGCTGGTATAGGTAACGGGTTGGGAGGATGCCGGCTCGGGTTCGTCTTCGCCTTCGCCTTCGATGGCCGGCATGTCCGCGATTTGCGGCAGGGCGACATACCCGCCCAGGGGAATCCAAGAGAAGCGGTATTCGGTGCCGCTTTGGCCTTTCCACGAATAGATGGGTGGACCGAAGCCGATCGAGAACCGGGTCACGGTCAGGCCCCGGGCGCGAGCGACCAGAAAGTGGCCGAGCTCATGCACAAACACCGAGGCACTGAAAAAGAGAATAACGAGGACGATCGCCCAGACGTTGGAAAAGAGAGCCTGAATCAGGTCTAGCGGCATAAAATTGGTTAGTTGTCGCGGATGAGCGAGGTGGCCACGCGGCGAGCTTCTTTGTCGCGGGCGATCACCGTATCGAGATCAGCGGCTTCCCCGTGGTCAAGCAGAGCGAGCGTTTGTTCCACGAGACGGGCGATGGAAAGGAAAGGAATTTGCTCGGCCAAGAACGCCGCGACCGCGACTTCGTTGGCGGCGTTGTAGGCGGCCGGGGCCGTGCCGCCGGTGCGCATGGCAGAGCGGGCGAGCTCCAGCATGGGGAAACGAGCCGGCTCGAGGGGGGCGAAATCGAGGCTGAAAGGTTCGTGGGGATCAAGGGCTGGGTCCACGGGCGGAAGCCGCCGGGGTGCCAGCAAGGCGTGTTGGATGGGAAACGTCATCGATGGCGGACAGAGGTGCGTCAGCATCGCACCATCGGTGAATTCCACGATGCAGTGGGCCAGGCTGCCGCGATGGAGGAGGGCCTGACATTGGTCCGGTTGCAGGTCGAACAGCCAGCGCGCCTCAATGAGTTCCAGTCCCTTGTTGGCCATGGTGGCGGAATCGACCGTGATCTTGGGGCCCATGTCCCAATTGGGATGTTGCTGCGCTTCGGCCGGCGTCACGTGAGCAAGCTCTGCCAGGGGTCGATCGCGAAAGGCTCCCCCGGAGGCGGTGAGGATGACCCGGGCCACATCACGGGTGGGATGATTCGCGATGCACTGCTGAACGGCGTTGTGCTCACTGTCGACGGGGCGCAGGGAAACGTTTTTCTCCCGGGCGGAAGCCATGACAAACTTGCCGGCCATCACCAGGATTTCCTTGGACGCGAGGGCCAGATCCTTGCCGGCATCGATCGCGGCGAGGGCAGGTTTGAGACCGGTGACCCCCACCACGGCACACAGCACGACATCGGCTTCCGGCAAGGTGGCGAGGGCGGTGAGACCTTCGAGGCCGGCGTGGACGGTGACGCCGGAAGGCAGGTCACCGCTGGTGCGGGCGGATTGGGCGGCGGCTTCGTCGAACAGCGCCACGTTTTTGACCGCGGGGTGGCGACGGGCGATCGCGGCCAGCTCCGCGTGACTGGTGCGGGCCGCAATGCCGACAAGTTGAAGGTGCTCGCGATGCGTTTCGATGACGCGGAGACTGCTCTCTCCGATCGATCCGGTCGCGCCGAGCAGCACGACGCGCAAAGGGGCGGATGATGGCTCGGTGCTCACAGCAGACTAAATACCACGAATCCGACGGGGGAGGTCAGGATCAGGCTGTCGGACAAATCAAATACCCCACCGATTCCGGGAATCGTCGCACCGGCATCCTTGGCATCGGCGTGCCGTTTGATGATCGACTCGACCAGGTCAGATACGATGGCCAGCCCGGCAACGGGCAGAGCGAGCAAGGCTGCAATCAACGGCGTGAACGTAACCGGCACCTGGTCGGCAAACAAATGAGCGAGACCGGCGCCGATGGCGGCCGATGTCACCATACCACCTACGGCGCCTTCCCACGTCTTCTTGGGACTGATCTCGGGAGCCATTTTGTGTCGGCCGATGGCGAGTCCGGTCAGCAGGGCCCCGACGTCACAGAACTTCGAGACCGCGATCAACCATACGGCCAGCAGCAGGCCGGTGCGGGCCATGGGATCATCGATCAAGCTGATGCGCACCAGAAACGAGAGCATGAAGGGGATGTAGACTACGCCAAACAACGTCCAGGCGAGGGTGTCCAAACGCTGGTGGGCTGAGCGTTCGCCGAGAATGCGCACCGCAAACACGGTTGCGGCC
>CAKZMS010000722.1 GCA_937128785.1 uncultured Opitutaceae bacterium
TGACATTATGCAGGTCATAGCCAGAGTGCTGGGCCCATTTGGTCCAATCTTCACTCCACACCAGATCGTGCAGCAACGGTACGCCCAGAAAACCGTTTGCGCGGCAAACTTGGTCCTTAAGCGCCGGGGCGCAAACCGGCACGATCTCGTCCGGGCAAACGACCACCTGATTGGCCGTGCCGTCCGGTGGAGCGAAGAAGATTGACAGGTCGAACAGTTCGCGCCCAAGGCTCGGCGGCGCTTCCATCGCGGTGACTGAGAAACTGATGTCGGGAAAACGAGATCGGATCTGGCGCAGCCTTTTGGGAAGCCAGAGCTGAGCAATGGCCGGCAAGGCAGCGATATGAAAATCTGCATTGGGTTTAAGGTTGCGCAGCGCACGGGCCGCGTCGGGGTCGTAAGCGAAATCGTTATCCTGCGGGTAGCCCGGCATGCCGGTGGGCACGATGCGTTGGGCGGGAACAGCGGTGTGCAAATAAACATGTTCCGCAATGCTCGATCGATTGATGGCCAACGCAAATGCCCGTCTCACGCGGACATCATCGAAGGGAGGGCGCGCGACGTTGATGTTTACAAATCTGGCGATGAGGGAATCGATCTCGCGCATGGGAGAGTCCGCTTGCGCCCGGTAGGCGGGGACTTTGCCCATGGGCACCCAAACGGTGCGGTGCAGTTGGCCGGCGCGAAAGGCGAGTTCCTCGGTGCTGGCATTGTCGAAGGCGTGGTAGACCAGAGCATTCAACTGGACGCGGTCGGCGGCCCAAAACGTGTCGGACTTGGCGAGCGTGATCGTCTCATTGGGACGCCACTCCGTGAGCACGAACGGGCCGTTCCCCACAAAGTTGTCGGGTTTGGTCCAGCCACTGCTCCGGTCGGAAATGGCGCCGGCCTGTTCGATGGTGGCGCGATGAAGTGGCAGCCAGATCGCATTGTTGGCCAGGTTGGAGAGGAAATAGGGGGTGGGTTGTTTAAGCGTGATTGTAACCGTCGACGGTGTCGGCGCGGCGAAACCCACGGCGTCGTAGTCATCCAATCGACCGGCGTAGAAATCGTCGGCACCGACGACATCGGTCATCAAGAACGTGTATTGTGAGCCGAGGGCGGGAGTGAGGGCCCGCCGCCAGCTGAACATGAAGTCTTCGGAGGGGATCTGCTCGCCATTCGACCAGCGGGCCTCCGGACGGAGGTGGAAGGTATAGGTCCTGCCATCAGGCGAAATGTCCCACGACTCGGCGACGCCTGGTTCGGGCGCCAGCGTTGCCGGGTGTCCGCGCAGGAGACCCTCGAACAACATCGGCACGATGCGAAAATCGGGCGGCGCGTTGATGATGTGAGGATCGAGTTCGCTGGGTTCTCCCGGACTGCCGACGTGCAAAACCCCCAATCGGTTGCCTTCTTCGACCCGGGTCTCCCGCGAGCCGCAACCGGTGAGGAGGAAAAGGCTGAACGCGGAAAAACTGAAAAACTGAATGAGTTTGGTGAAGTTGAACACGATGGGAGGGGGGCGGAAAATATTTGAAACCAATCTATTGAAACGGCGCGCGCGGCGAGCACGCCTTACCTGTTCAGCGGCTCTGACGCCATTCTTGGAATCCTGGCACTTACCTATCCGGCGCCTCGAGCCAGACATGTTTGTAGGGGTGATGGTCGAGAATCGTGGGGTGCCAGCCCCGGACGGCAGGATCGATGGCAAAAACGTGGGTGAAGGAATAGAGGGGGATGATCGGGGCGGCTTCCAACAGCATGGCTTCGGCGTTTTGGAGCAGCGCAAAACGCGCGGCGGGATCGGTGGTTCGATCGGCCTCGAACAGCAGTCGATCATAGTCGGCATTGGCCCAGCCCGTGTAGTTGTTACCGCTGTCCGAGCGAAACACATCTAGGAATGAGGTGGGATCAATGTAGTCAGCGATCCAGACCGAGCGCAGCATTTCGAATGATCCCGTGCGGCGCGACTCCAGCACGGTTTTGTTCTCCATGTTGTGCAGGCTGATTTGCAGCCCGAGGTTTTCCAGCCACATGGCTTGGAGGGCCTCCGCCACCAGTCGGTGATTTTCCGAGGTATTAAAAAGCAACTCGATTTCAGGGGCGCCTTGGCCTTCGGGATAACCGGCTTCGGCGAGGAGTGCCCGGGCGGCCGGCAAATCGAACTCCAATCCACGTGGTGGCTGGTAGCCACTGGTTCCGGCCGGGGTGAGCGTGGCGGCCGGGATTTGGCTGTCACGGAGCACGCGAGATACGATGGTCTCACGATCCAATGCCAGACTCAGGGCAGCCCGCACCTTGCGGTCAGACAGAAAGGGCAGGCGGGTATT
>CAKZMS010000723.1 GCA_937128785.1 uncultured Opitutaceae bacterium
CGTAGATGTCGTCCAACGGGTCAGGGTCCTCCCCCATCATTTGCTGGGGGCTCATGTAAACCGGCGTGCCACTGCTGCCGGCTTGGTTGCTGACCCGGCTGACGCTGTCGGACACACTCGCCGCGATACCGAAGTCGGCGATCTTGAGATCGCCCTGCTCATCGATCATCACATTGGCCGGCTTGAGATCCCGGTGCACGACCTTGGCCTTGATGTGCGCGTAATCGAGCGCCCGACAAAGCTGCGTCAACCAAGCCTCCAACTGGGTCACTTCAAAATGCCCGTTGGGTTGGTCCACCTTGAGCGAAGCCAAGGTGTCGCCGGCCACGTATTCCATGGAAATACCCGCCCCGGTGGAATCCTGCACAAAGTCGTAAATCCGGATGATGTGCGGATGCGTGAGTTCGAGGCTGCGCCGGGTCTCCCGTTTGAGATCCTTGATCGACTGTTTGTCGCTCGCCACCACCTCCGGCAGAAACTTGATGGCAATTTCCCGTTCGAGTTCCTCATCACGAGCCAGCCACACGACGCCCATGCCACCCCGTCCGAGAATCTTGCGCAGCACATAGCGACCGAAGACTTTTTGCTCCGGGATAAATCCCCGCACGGTGGAACCAAACTCCAGATCGTCGCTCATAGGGAAAAAACGCTCATTACTTCAACCGGGGATCACTGTATTATGGAAGCCGATACAGGGGTTCCTTCCGAGGGAATCCCTTGAGCACGTAGCGACCGACCAGCTCGGGCTTGCCGCCTTTCCACAAATCGGCGGCTGCCTTCGTCATGGCGCAGGCCACCTTCCGCTTGCCGGCGACTTTCTCCAAGCGGAACAGCTTGTTCACCTCTTCGCCCAGGATGGACTCTCCGCCATCGGGCGCGAGGCCCCCGACCGCGACGGACCCATAGTGCAGCACCAGTCGAAACGGCGGCTTTCCTTCGGCCTGCAGTTCCCGCAGGGACGCCAGAATTTTGAAGAAGGTGCTCCGATCCTCGCTGGGCATATACGCGAGGAAGCCATCACCGAGATAAACTTGAATCTCCGCCCGGTGTTGGCGAAACACCGCCGAACAGCGCCCCACCCAACGATTCACCAGGCGGGCCGCGTCCTGGCTGCTCATCTGCTGGGACACTGTGGTGAATCCCACCAGATCCGCCACCAGCATCCAGCAGTCCTGGGTCCGGGCGATCTGGGTGGCCAAGCCCGGGTTGATCACGGTGGTGTCGCCGCCGGTAAACCCGCTGCCGATCTCCGGTTTTTTCTCCTGGTGGAAAGTGAACTCGGTCGCTCCCACCACAAACAAATCGCCCGCCTTCAAGCGGGTCGGACGGGTCAAGCGCCGCCCTTTGAGCTTCACGCCGTTGGTGCTGCCGACATCAACCAACCAGTATTCTTCGAGGCCCTGGCGATTGATGATGGCGTGCCGCCGCGAAGCCCGGTCGTCGTTAAGAGCCACATCGTTGGCCGCGTCCCGGCCCAACGAACACACGGAGCCCAACGGGATATCCCGGGCACCCTTGCGCGTGAGCCAAGCTCCCATGGGGTAAATCGTCCTTTGGCGCAGCGATTAGCGGGGACGACTGGAAGACTTCAGTCGACCCATCAACACCCACAACAACAACAGCAGGAACAGCAGCCCCCCTCCATAGGCGGCCCCCAGGAAAATCCAATCGCGTTTGATCACGATCTCTTGCGCAGGCATCTCGGCTGAGCCGATGCGCTCCCCGCCCCACAGGAGCTGACCCGTCTCAACCGCATAGGCCTGCAGGGATACCCGCACCTGAATGACTTTACCGGCGCCTTCGATTTTAACGATGCCGCCTTTGCCGTCATTCGCCGTGCCACTGTAGACGCCGGCGATGCGGCCAACGATGATGCCTTCGACGCCCTGAAGCTTGCCGAACTTCTGAATCGTGCTCGGGTCCATCGTGTCACCGAACTGGTCACCCATGCGGATCTCATCGAGGATGGCGTTGAACGTCGCATCATCCTGGCGGGTAAACAAGGCGTAGTCGGTGCCGACCGCAGCTTCCGCGAAGCCGTTGCGCACCTGTTCCGTGAAATACCCTCCGTCGATGTCCCGGCTGAGCGGTAACACGGCGAAACGCTTGGGCTCCACTCCCCGGTTTATGAAATCGGCCGCCCATTGGCGGACCGCGGATACCCCGGCGCGGCGCGCGTATTCCGCGTCCACGGTGTCGGTGGGAAATGGGATCGGAGTCACCGTGCCGGATAGCACTACCTGGGCAGCTCCGGTGTCAGCCGTGCCGCCACCATCCTGAGACCAGGCGATGACAGGGAAAATCAGAGCTAAGGAAATGAGTCGTAACGTGCGCATATGCTGAGGGGGTTGAAACGGGATCTTCAAATTCAGGAGCTACCGGCCGGCAGGAACCAACTGGGGTATTTGCTGCGCACTTCCTCGTTCTCGTTGAGCCGGAAGTTCACCTTGGTCTTGGGCATTTTTTCCAGATAGGCGCGCCAGAAGGTTTCCGAATGAGGCGCGCCGATGATTTCCACCAATGCTTCGTTGGTATCACGGTCGAAGGACTTGCGGCGAACATGATATACGCCGTCCATCTTGCCGATATACTCCATGATCGCGAGCAGGGCACT
>CAKZMS010000724.1 GCA_937128785.1 uncultured Opitutaceae bacterium
TACTCACCGCCGGGACACCGGCGAAGTTTTTCACCAGATTGGATACAGCGATGGCGGGGGACGAGTCGGACATATGAAACGCAATCTCCGTTATGCCGCGAGCGGGCCGCGGAGCACAAGGGCGGAGCGCGGTTTTGACGCGGTTGGAATGCAGGTATTTGCGACCGTCAATTCACGACCGAGTGCCATGCATTTGCGAGAACCTCCGAATGAGGGGTTTCAACCGAGATAATCCACCCCTAGGGGCGTCTCCACCACCTGTCCGTCCTGTGGGCTGACCGCGAAGGCCCGGGCCGTCGGGCGGGAGCTAACCAACCGAGTTCGTGCCTCGCCTACGAAATGGGCCGCTGCCCCGTCGTCGAGGGCGAGACCAGGGAGGATACCGCCGGAGTTCACGAGGCTTTGATAGGAAGGTTGGCGGTGTATCTCTCCGTCGTAGTGGGGAGAGCAGCTACCGGTCAGCCAGCCCAGGCAGTCGAGTTTGCAAAAATCCCCCTCCGAATCGGTGTGGCCCCGGTCAAACCAGCAGATGGCCCCGGCGCTGACGCCGGCCAGCACGATGCCCTGTTCCCAAGCCTGCCGGATCAACTTATCCACCCCGGCCACTCGCCAGATCGCCAGCATGTTGCGGGTATTGCCGCCCGACACGTAGATGATGTCGGTCTCGAGAAACCTTTCGGCCATGTCGGGTGCCTGCCGAAACAGCGAAACATGTTGGGGACGGCAATCGAGGCGGTTGAACGTCGTGTAGAATTGGGCGACGAGCCGATCAGCATCGCCGCTGGCCGTGGGCAGCAGCGTGATGCGCGGGTTCGCCACCGGAGCCGCCTCAAGGACGTAGCGATCGAGCAACGGATTATCCGGCTCCATCGAAAATCCTCCTCCCCCCAGTGCAATGATCTGTCGCGACATGGTGACTAGCGGGAAGCAATCGCCCCAAATTTGAAACGCTAATCTGGACCGTAGCGTGATCGATAGTTTAACCAATATGGTTAAACTATCGTATTTTGCTCCCTTGGTCAGAGTGGGGTCTGGCTCGGCACTGGGTTCTGAAAATTAATGAATATTTCGGTCGGCCTTTGCTTCCGGTTGACCGGGTCGCGATTGAGTCGACAGGTTGATTTCTCCCGCGTTTCCCCGCTGTCTTATGAAAGCTCAAGCCGTTGTTTTTACCGCCCCCGGAGTTGTGAAATTTCAGGAGATTTCCTGTCCCGAACCCGGACCGGATGACCTCGTCATCGACGTCACCCACTCTTGGATCAGCAATGGCACGGAGGGATCGTTTCTACGCGGGGAACGTCTGGCGGGTGATACGGCCAAAGCACCCGGAGATCCCGAACCCTTCCCCATGGTCGCGGGTTATCAAAAGGTGGGCTGGGTCACCTCGGTCGGCGCCAACGTCAAGGACTTCGCCGTCGGGGATTTTGTTTTCGCGATCATGAGCGCGGTCGAGGGTATGTTTGATAACAAATATGCGGGGCATGTTTCGCCCTCCGTGTGCGCCCAGCACTTCGTGCACAAGTTACCCCCGGAAGCGAAAGACAACCCGGAGGCCTACTGTGGCATGGTGCTCACGCAGGTCGGTTACAATTGCGGCACGCGTCCCCGCCTCGAACGCGGCGAAGTCGCCGTGGTGGTGGGCGACGGACTGGTGGGCCAATGGACCGGTCAGGCGCTGCACCAGCGTGGGGCAAATGTCATCATGACCGGGCGCCACCAGCAACGGCTCGATGCTTTCAGCAAGGCCGGCTGGGGCCACGCCCTGAAGGTCGCCAGCGATGGGGTCGACGAGGTGCAGGCGATCACCGAGGAGCCGATTTCGGTGCTCGTTGATACGGTCGGCGATGCGAAGCTCTTCGATGCTTATCTGCCGCACCTGAAGCACGGTGGCACGATCGCGGCGGCCGGCTTTTACGGTCTGGAAGGTTTCATTGAAATTCAACGCTACCGCTTCCGCGAAATCGCCTTCGATCTCGTGGCGGGCATCACAGCCGAGCGCATCGACGCCACGATCAAATGGGTAGCCGAGGGGAAGATGGATACGACGAGTTTGATCACCCACCGGTTCCCGGTCGCGGAAGCCGCCGAGGCCTGGGACCTGATCGAAACCAAGAAAGAGCACGTGCTCGGGGTGATTTTGCAGTGGAAGGAAGGAGGCGCCGTATGACCACGATTCCTCAATCAATGAAACAGTTGGTCATTACCGCCCCGGGCGAAGTGTCGTGGGCGGATGCACCGGTCCCGACGCCAAAACCGGACGAAGTGTTGGTCCGGGTGAATGCCGTCTCAACCTGCCCGCATTGGGACATGCACATCGTCGACGGGGAACCGATGTTCCCGGGCATGGAGTTGTCCTACCCCTATTATCCGGGCCAGCCGGGCCATGAGGCGGTGGGTGTGGTGGCGGCCGTGGGAGAAAAGGTAGTCCGACTGTCGGTGGGGCAGCCGGTCGTCGCCTGGCGCGATACGGGAGAGCCGCGACAAGGGTTCTACGCGCAGTTTAATGTGTTTCGTGAAGTCGACCTGTTGCCGGTTTCGGACGGTTATCAATCCGCCCAATTGGCGTCGTTGGAGTTGGCCATGTGTGTGGAGGTCAGCTTTCAGCAGCTTGCCTCGTTCGGCGGGGTGAAAGGGAAGCGGGTGGCGATTGCCGGACTGGGGCCCGCGGGACTCGTGGCGGTGCAGCTGGCCAAGTATCACGGCGCCGCGACCGTGGTCGGGATCGATCCGGTGGCCGATCGCTGCGCGCTCGCCCAGAAACTTGGCGCGGCCGAAGTCCGCTCAGGTTCCGCCGATGATTGGACGGCGAGTCGGAGCGATGATGCGACTGTGGATGTGGCCATCGATTGCACGGGCATCGCTCCCGTAGTTGAATTTCTATTACATCGCACCCGTCACGCCGTGGCGCTATTCGGGGTGGTGCGGCAGGCGATCCGCTGTGAGGGCGGTCTTCTGTGGGGGCCGGGCGTGAGCCTGA
>CAKZMS010000725.1 GCA_937128785.1 uncultured Opitutaceae bacterium
AAGGAGTTTGAATCAACTGGTCCAATGTCAGACCCGGTAGAAAAGGCCTCCCTCGAAGCACTGAACCCTTCAGCAAGCTCGAGGCAGTGTTTACCTGTAAATGCATGACACCGCGTCGCGATTTCCGTTAAGATTTTGTCAGTTTTGTGAACCTCAACCCCCCTGCTTGATATGACAGCACCCTCGTCTTCGCGCCGTACGTTTATCGCTCAGACCGCCGCCCTCGGCGCCGGCCTCACTATTCTGCCCACCGGCACGCTTTTCGGAGCCAATCGTCCCGGCAATAAACTGAACATCGCCCTCATCGGCTGTTGGGGACGCGGCACCGCTCACCATGCGATGTTGGAGAAGGAAAACGTCGTCGCGTTGTGTGACGTCAATACCCGCGCCTTGAACGCGGCGGGGCAGAAGTTCCCGAAAGCCAAGAAATACACCGACTGGCGGAAGGCGCTGGATCAAAAAGATATCGATGCCGTGGTCTGCTGCACCCCGGATCACCACCACGCTTTCATCTCCATTTGGGCCATGCACCGCGGTTATCACGTGTTTGGGGAGAAGCCGCTCGCCAACACTGTCGAAGAGGCCCGCATGGTCCGCGAAACCTACCTGAAGAACAAGGAGAAGCTCGCCACCCAGTGCGGCACCCAACGCCACTTTCACCCCAATTTCGACAACATCGAGGCGCTCATCAAACAGGGTGCCATCGGCGACCTGCAGGACGTGCACGCCTGGGGCGATCGTTTCCACGAACAGAGTCACTACCCGGTGGGAACCGGCGTGGCTCCGGACTACATCGATTGGGACCTCTGGATCGGTCCCTCGCAGATGAAGCCCTTCAGCGAGGACTACTTCGTCGCCTACAATCACCGGACGGGTAAGTTCGAGATCTCCTACTTTGATTCCGACCCCGCCAACTGGCCACGTGGTTCAAACTGCCTGTCCTGGAACATGTATCGGGAATTCGGTAACTGGCAGATCGGTGACATGGGCAGCCACACCATGGACCTCGCCTTCAGCCCGCTCGACGCGGCCTATCCCATTTCCGCCGAAGGCAGTGGCGAAGACTACAACCCGGACGTCTCTCCTTCGCGCATGAGCTCGAGTTGGATGAACCCGGCCAACGACTGGCGGGATGAAATTCGCGTCTCCTGGCACCAGGGCGGCAACATGCCGAAGTCGCCGTTCAAGCACATCGACTTGGCCAAGATCGGACACGGCGCGATGTTCAAGGGCAGCAAAGGATTCATCATCGCTGACTTCACCACCCGCATGGTCATTCCCTATGGCAAGAATGCCGACCTGACTTACTTCGATTCTAGCCAGATCGAGATCCCGGAGAAAACCGCCGCCAACTTTGGTGAAGAGTGGACCAACGCTTGTAAGGGAGACCTCAAGACTTCCTGCAACTTCGACTACTCGGGCATCCTCATTGAGCAACTACTCCTCGGTTCCGTCGCGTTCGATGTCGGTAAGAAACTCGATTACGATGCGGACAAGATGGAGTTCACCAACAGCTCCGAGGGCAACGATCTCCTCCGCAAGGAGTATCGCCCCGGTTGGGTTTTGAATGGCTAAGCCCTTCGGCTCGTCGCCCTAAAACTTCCCGCCCGCGTTCAAACCATCCGGTTTGGACGTGGGCTTTTTCTTGGGAAACGTGAAATCGTCAAAATGAAAATCGGGCTCATGGGGGGCGGATTTGATCCGCTGCATGTGGGACACCTCGGTGCCGCCCAAGACGCGGCTGACCAGCTCGGTCTCGATCGAGTAATCATGCTGCCGGCGGCGGAGACGCCGCGGAAACCCGGTGCTGCCCTGACGGCAGGTGACCGCCGATTGGCCATGCTGAAATTGGCCACCGCAGACCACCCGCTGCTCGAGGTTTCAGACTTCGAACTGACGCAAGGTGGGGTGAGCTTCACCATCAACACTGTCCGTCACTTTCGAGACCACTATCCCCAAGATGAGTTGTTCTGGATCATCGGGGCGGATCAGGTCGAATCTCTCGACCATTGGCGGTCAATCGACGAGCTCGCGCTGCTCACGGAGTTCATTTATCTCGCCCGCCCCGGACATCACATCAAAGCCCCACCTGCGACTCCGGGACTGACGCTTCACCGCTGCCAAGGCCGCTGCTTGGATATCAGTTCCACGAAACTGAGAGAGAATCTGCGGCAAAATGAGCCGGTGAATGAATTTATCCCCCCCGAAGTCATTGTATACATTGGACAATGGAAACTTTATCAATGAGCTGCCCTGAATGACTGCCGCTCTGCGCCCGCCTCGCACCCTCGTCACCCTCCTCTGTTTATTGGCTCTCACCGCATCACCCTTGGTGCGAGCCCAGTCTGCGACTTCACCTTCCGCTGGTGCCGTCGAGCTCGATCCCGTCGAAGTCCTCGGACAGTCGATTCTGGACGAGTTGGCCATCCGGCCCACGGGCGACAAGATCGCCCGGGTCACGAGTGAACAGATCGAGGCGATGCACGCGACCGATCTCGCCGATGCCTTGCGCATGGTTCCCGGCCTGACCATTTCTCGGTTCAACCCGGTCGGATCATTCGGTGGTGGCGACGGCGGCGCCATCTACATCCGTGGTCACGGCAACGGTCGTCCCGGCGGACAAATCAGTCTCATGCAGGACGGCGTCGCCCGGTTCACCGCGATCTGGACGCATCCCCTGCTCGACCTGATGTCGGTCGACAACGTCCATCAGGCTGAAGTGATGAAGAGCCCTCAGCCAGTGCTGCACGGCAACATGACATTTGGGGCGATCAATCTGGTAGCCAAATCCGCCACTGGCGAAGGCATGGTGAACCGCCTCAAACTGGGAGCAGGATCGTGGAATACCTGGGAAGCCGTCTACGAAAACAGCTTCGGCGCGGGGCCGCTGCGTTCACACTTTGTGGCATCGCATCGGGAGAGCGACGGTCATCGTCCCAACTCCGCCGGTGAGCTCTCCAACGTGGCCTATCACTTCGGTTACCAACTCGACGACACGTGGTCATTGAACGCCTATTTCAACGCCACCCAGTCCGAGGCGGCGGATCCGCAAGCCATCGGAAGCCGCCCCCTGCCCATCGTCGAAACCTATGAGACCGAGAGTCTCTTCACCACCTTCACGTTGCGCCACACCGACGACAACGGCGAGGGCTACGCCAAGGTGTATTGGGACGACGGCAAGACCGACTGGCTGCAATGGGATGGGGCTCCCCCTCCTCCGATCGGCACCGCCTACACCAACATTACAGATTTCGAAAGCTACGGTCTCCAGTGGCGGGAGATGCGCTATGTCGCCGACGATTGGCAGATCACCGGTGGCTACGATCTACAGGTCTATGGCGGCGATACCCTCGACGACTATCCCGATCCAATCCCCGATGCGCCCTTCGACCGGCAGTTGATCCGCCAGCATTCGGTATT
>CAKZMS010000726.1 GCA_937128785.1 uncultured Opitutaceae bacterium
CGGGGACGAAAAAAAAAAGCCCTGATTGATCAGTTGGAGGCGCGGTTGGCCACGGTGTTGGCGGACGACCTCAAAGCGGCCGAAGCCCGCGCGGCCGCGATAGTTGCGAAACCGATTTCCATCAAGAGTGCGTTGGATCGGAAGGAGTCCGGTGGCCCCATCACCCCAACCGTCAATCGAGCGAGTCCCGAACGTGAGCCCGAACCAGACGAGTCCAGCGACGGTCCCGCACCCTGGATGGATGCGGAACGGGAAGCTGCCATGCAGGCGGCCATTGAGGTTGAAGAGGCCGAGCGCTCAGCGAAGAAGGTTAAACCCTCGCGAAGACAGGCGGAAGCGGCCGAAACACTGGATGGCGGACCGTTGCCTGAGCTCGACGATATGGTGGCGAAGATTCCGGCCGACCTTCAGGAGAAAATGGACGACCTCTTCCGCGCCAAATTTCAGTCCGTAAAACGGGTGCCGGCCGCGGTTCTAAAATCGAATGACGAGGGCAGATCGGTGACGGGAAAACCCTAAGTCTTTCGGTCAACTGGCTTGCTTGGCGGGGAAATTCAAAAAGGTCTGAGCATGGCCTCCCCCAATCGTGCTTTGATCGATCTATTGCGAACCACCGCAGACCGGCTGGAGTCGGGCGCGCAGTATAGTTGGGGGCACGCGGGAAAATGTAATTGTGGGCACTTGGCTCAGACTGCCACGGGGCTGTCAGGCGGAGAAATCCACCGCCGAATGCTGAAGCGCGCGCACCTTCGCGAGCTCTCGCGGGGCGAGTGGAGCGAGCACTCCGAAGCCTACTGCGGAGATTCCGGTATGGATGTGGAGTTTATCTTCGAAGCCCTGCTGGAAGTGGGCTTGGAAACCCAGGACCTGAGCCACCTCGAATACCTGAGCGATCCGGCGGTGTTAGCCCACTTGCCGGGGGGCACCCGCGATTTGAAACGTAATGACCGCAACGATGCAGTCGCTTACCTGCGGGCTTGGGCGGACTTAATGGCGGGACAAGTCGGCGGAACCGTCTCCGAAGAAGCGAGTTCTATTGAGTCGAGTCGGTTCGCGTTGCCGGTCTGAAGAGAGGAGCGCCGTGGTCTAGCCGGCCGCTTCCAGTGCCTGTAAGAAGCGCGGCACCACTTTCAGTGGTCGAGCATCTCGGATTTACCGGGCTTCGATCTGGCTATTTTACCGACTCGAACGTCGGGCCGACTTTGAAGTCATCGAAGTGGATCGCGCTGTCCCGGAGTGGTCCCCAACTAGGGGTGTTGCCTCCGTGAAACGTAGAGAAATAGAGCGTATCGATCAGGTCGCCGTTGGTGACAAAACGAAGGCTGTCGAGTTGCAGGGCGGGGTGCTGGTTGATCCAGACATCGACTTCGCCGTCGGCGTTTTGGCCGGTGTTGATGCGGGTGCGGATGGTCACCTGATACCATCGTTCCGGTTCGAATTTCACTTGGGAGCCATCAGGGTTGCGGAGTGGAAAAGCCTCTCCCCATTTGTGCGGCTTATCCATGTGGTAGAGATACAGGATGGCATCGCCGTTGCTCACCCACATTAAGCGCGCGGTGAATCCATCCGTGCCGTTCGAGGCCATCCCACCGCTACTAAGTTGAGTGGCGCCAAGGCCGGGTAATTTACCGCCATGATCAGTCCCTCCCCAGGAGAATGCTTCTGCAAAGCGCAGCCAGTAGGAGGTGTAGTATTCCTGGCGGGGAGGAAGTCGCAAAGCGGCTTGTGCACCGCCCTCTAACGGACCGACTGCGCCTTGAGGGTAGAGCACTTTGAGCGATTGTCGGGAGTCGCCGCGAGGGTGGCGATCATCGACGAAGGTTCGCCCGTTGGGTTCGTCACCAAACGAATCCGTCCACTCGGGATGCACCAGTCCTTCCTCTGACCAATACTCGGGGCGGTAAGGTTCGCCGCTGGACTTGGACTCGAAGTCGGCTTGGAAGAGCGGTTGATCGTCACCCGCGATGGAAGAGGTCAGCAAGATGACCAGGAGACCGGAAAGGCGCAGTGCGCGTGTCATCTGGACTCAAGTGGTAGGGGTGAAGATGACTTGGATCGTGGCTTGCGTCACGGGTTGGGCGCATCGCAGTCCGATCCGGATGGGGTGGGGCGGTTGGTTGATGGTGTCGCGGTCGTAGATGAGATCTGCGCCTTCGATGCGCACCTCCGCATGAAGGGTGGTCTCCGCGTCGCGGAAACGTAGGTGCTTTCCGTTGATGTCGCAGGCTCCGAAGGAAATCAGGGCGGACTCGAAATCCTCGGGTTGGGAAAACTCGACGTGGTCGGTGATCGTGAGGCTGCCGTCGCCGCGACGGTCGTAGACAAATTCGCGATCGAGTCGGCGCAAGGTCGGGACGTCGTAAGCGCGGCGCAGGTTCAGGACCACGCGATCGACGTCGTCCGTGAATTCGGTTTCGACGACCTTGGTGTGCCATTCGGGACCGACCTCCTGAAGGCGGCCGGCGACCCGCGGCACGGGGTGGCCGTAAGAATTGAGCAACTGGCTATCATAGCGGTTCACGCTGAACGTGCGGAAACTGTAGGTTTCCATCCCGGGATCCACGATGACGGCCTTGCCATCGAGACACACGGTGAAGGTGCCGAGGTCGTTGTGGTTGTGGTTCACGCCGTTGTGGCCGCCGAGGAACGTGGCCGAAAATTGGCGGCCTGTCTGCGGACCCGGGCGGGCAATCATGAGTGACGAATCTTCAAACCAATTACGCAGAGCGGGAGGCCTCTGCGTGCTCCGTGGCTCGCGCGGGGCTTCGGTCTGAAACATCCACAGCGAAAGGTAGGCGACCGAGCCGAAGTTCATGTCCGCAAACGGGTCGGGTGCATGCGGCATCGGCGCCGAGTTTCGGGGGGAGGAGGTCTTGCGATTTTCCAGCCAGTGTTGGGCCCAGAACAGGGGCTTCGTGCCGATGCGGCAGTCGGCGAACGTCGGATACAAGCCGGGTTCGATTTCGCAGCGCTCGGGGAAGAGCATGATGCGGGACGCCTTCGGTTCATCCATCAGGTCGACGGCTCCGCCGGTCGCGAGTCGGAATAATTCTGAGATGATGATGTAGTGCGCTACCCCGTAGCCCCAGTAAGCCACGCCTTCGGTGCAGAAGCCGTCGTTGTTAAAACTCTCGCGGAAGTTTTTAACCAGCATCTCACCGGCAGCGAACCACCAGGCGCGGTCGGCGGCGGGCAGGGCAGCGGCGGCCCCCTGCACCATGCAGGCGAGGCAGACGGAGTTCCAATTGTGGGTGACGTCGACCCACCAGTAAACGTCCTTGCCGTTTTCCAAACGGCGGCGCAGCGGCTCGAATGAGCGGAGGTTCAGTTCGGCGCGGATGCGATCCTGATTATCGTCGCCGCGCTGGAAGACGCGCTGATGCAGGATATCGAGGCTGCGGCCATCGAACGCGGCATGGA
>CAKZMS010000727.1 GCA_937128785.1 uncultured Opitutaceae bacterium
CGGGATCGACTTTGGCGATACGGGCCGCAACAATCTGGGTCCCAAATTGGACAACATGGTGCGGGGGACTCAGTCCTTCACCATCCGCGACCACAAGACGGATCCGGCCAACACCTGGACTTGGGGTGGCCGCGCCTCCTACTCGGAGGTCGAATCCAACGTCGCCATTCTCCAGAGTAAGTTCCTCAAGGACCACGTCGTGACCACCGCTTCATGGCGTTCCGATGACGTTAAGATCTATGACTATGGAACTACGGGCGCCACCGGAGGCTTGCACTCTGGATTTGGCGATGTCCCCGACACTCCCAGCCTGGATGTTTCCAACGAGGAAACCACCGGCTTCAGCGTCGTGGCGCATGCCCCGCGTTCCTGGACCGAAGACCTTCCCGGTGACCTTGAGTTCAGCGCTCACTTCAACACCTCGGAAAACTTCGTGGCCACCGGCACCCGGATCGATATCTTCAACAATCGGCTGCCTCAGCAGCAGGGGGATGTCACTGAGTTCGGTTTCTCGGTTCGCGCGCTCGACAATAAGATCGACCTTCGCGTCAACTTCTTCGAGTCCTCCCAGATCGGTGCCAGCGTGAACCCGGTGGGTCGTCCCAACAACGTATGGCGCGATATCCTGAACAACAACACGCCGGCGGAAATCGCCGCCTCGGGCATCACGCCTCCGCCTCCCGGCTTCCTCGAAGCCTACGAGTTCGCGCTCACCGGTGAAGTTAACGACATCATCATCCGTGATGAAAACGACGTGGAAACGGTTATCTCGATTCCGCAGTGGAACAGCCGCAACCCGCAGCAGAACGCCATCGAAACCGCCGTTGGTTCCATCGACTCCGAAGGCATGGAAATCGAAATCGCGTTCAACCCGAACCGCAACTGGCGCTTCTCCATTAATGGCACTCAGGCCGAGGCCGTGCGCAATGGCGTTGCCGCCGCGGAACAAGCGCACATCGCTGATCGTCTGCCGCAATGGAGCAACCCCAACATCGGTGGCCAACTCTGGCGCTCCGGCGGTCGTCAGATCGTGACGCGTGATGACAACGACAACATCACGTCCATCGTGCCCAACTACCAGAACCTGATCTACAACACTCAGACCAACACACTCAACGACAACGTGCTCGGTCAGCTCAACACCCTCAACCGCTTCACCATCTTTGATGGTCTGCCGGCTCCGGAGTTGCGCGAATGGCGTTGGAATTTCGTGACCAACTACACCTTCAGCGACGATGCGCCTTGGTTCCTCAAGCGCATGGGCGTGGGTGGCGCGCTGCGCTGGGAAGATTCGAACTTCCTCGGCCTCGGGGTCGTGCGCGATTCCAACGGCGTGCTCGTTCAGGATCTCGACACGCAATACAGAGGTCCCAGCAACACCCGCCTCGACCTGTGGGCGACTTACCGCCACCGCTTCGAGCGACTCGGCATGGACATGCGACTGCGCCTCGGCGTGAGTAACCTGAATTCAGGTGATGGCCTGATGCCGGTTACGGCCAACCCCGACGGCACGATCGGTGTCTACCGCATCGAACCACCCGCCACCTGGTCTCTCCAGACCACGTTCCTGTTCTAATCCCTTCTAGCCCGCAAGGTCTAGGTGCATACAAAGGCCGCCGGGTTCTCTCGGCGGCCTTTCTCTCTTTTGGGCCATGGGACGATCCTACTAGCGATCCGTTGGCCTGCCTGCGGGCACCACCTGTTCTGATCCAATCCCCCTATTCAAACCCATGAAATTTTTTTGGTATCCCGTGGCAGTCATCGGAGCTGCCGTAACCCTACAACCCGCCCCCACCCGGGCGGAGAGTGAAAGCCTTTCGGCCTTGATCCAAGACCGTGAAGCCCTCGAGGCTTCGGTCTGGCGCGAGGAGGTCTTGGCGCAGAAGCACGAGGAATATTTCATCAAACTATGGGACCAATTGCGGTCTCCCATGGACACGCTCGACGCCTTTGCGGCAGCCACCTTTCACCGGCTCACCTGGCCGGCTGCCACCCGACGCGAAACGTTGGATCACAATATCACTGTCGCCAACGGGGGTGACCCCTCCGGTCGGATGTCTCACCCCGAATGGATGGCTTGGCTCCGCCAGCTGCGCGACCGGGGTTTCTCGCTCCATCAAAGCGAATGGCATCATAAGAAATTTGATGCCGACGCAGGGGAGGGCGCGCATTCGGTGGTTTCGTTTACCCTTCATGTCATCCACCAAGCCAGTGAACTCCGGCTCTCCCTCGATGGACTGTTGGACGTGGTATGGCAGCCCGAGGTGGATCCCGCCACGGACATGTATCTGCCCGATTCTATCGCCGTCACCTCGTTGGAGGTGCTCTCGAGAAAAGGCCCTCCGTTGTTTGTACGGGCCGGCACCATGGACATCGGTCCCGGGCGCCGGGGGCCCGTGTTGGCTCACGATTTGAACCACGATGGCGCTCCGGAAATGGTGCTGCCGGGGGCAAGCTTGGTGGCATGGAACGACGGGCAAGGGAGCTTTGATCTGCGATACCTGGCGGAGTCTCCCGTCACCAATGCGCGCTCGGCCGTGTTGGGTGACTTTAACGGCGATGGGATGACCGACCTGATCGTGGATGGATCGGTGCGCTTGCCCGAAACCTACACCCCCACGGTGGGCCTTTTTCTGTTTGTCGGAAATGAGCTGGGGGAGTTCCCCGATCCGCCCACGGAAATTGCGGTTCAGCCCCGTTTGGATATCCGGGGAGACACCACGCTTACCTCGGGCGACGTGGACGGAGACGGTGATTTGGACCTCTGGCTCGGCCAATACAAGGCGCCTTACCTGGGTGGGGCCATGCCCACTCCCTTCTTCGACGCCAACGACGGAAACCCTTCGTTCCTTTTGCTGAATCAAGGTGACGGCACGGCCTTTCAGGACGTCACCGTCGCGGCTGGGATCGAGGCCAAGCGCCACCGGCGGGTCTATTCGAGCTCCTTGGTGGACTACGATGCCGACGGCGATCGCGACCTGTTGGTGGTGGCGGATTTTTCCGGCATCGACCTCTATCGCAACGATGGTCGGGGCCAGTTCACCGACGTGACCGGGGACGCCATCGACAACCGGTTTCTCTTCGGCATGGCCCATTCGTTTGCCGACGTGAACTATGATGGCCGGCTGGATTTTTATGCCATCGGCATGTCTTCGACCACGGCAAGTCGTCTCCATGCGATGGGGGCGGGTCCGGCCGATCTCGATGATCTGACCAACATGCGTATCCCCATGACCTTTGGTAATCGACTCTACGCCGGTCAGGCCGACGGCACTTTCGTGCAGCCGGACTTCAGTCCGGCGATCGCCCGCACCGGTTGGGCCTGGGGTGTCGTCTCGGTCGATTTCGACAATGACGGCGACATCGACGACTACGTGGCGAACGGTCACGACAGCAACACCACGGCGAAGGACTACTGCA
>CAKZMS010000728.1 GCA_937128785.1 uncultured Opitutaceae bacterium
TGCATACCCAGCACTAACGTATCCGCTGGTGGTTTATTGTCGAAGTCAGGAATCTTATTCCCGCTGCGTTACTTGGGAGGCCGTCAGCCAGTAGGTTTCGACCACAGATTTCACAGATAAACACAGATCCAACCAGGCTGATGGGACCTAAGTTGACCTCTGAAAAGCCCGCGTGCTGACGGAATCCGAGTCAATCCGCGCAATCTGTGGTTAAAAGAACCATCAGGATGCATGGATTTCCACGGCCTCTGCTTCGATCCGTCTTTTCAAAAATGGATTTCGCAGCGACTTGGCGGTGAGCACTTCGACGGGCTTTTGCAGGGTGGTTTCGGCAGCCTCGGCAAAATTAAGATAGCGGTCGGCATAGCCTGGGCTGTCCACATCTTCGAATTCCACCAGCAGATCGACATCGCTGTCGACATCGTGGTCGTTGCGCGCCACCGACCCGAACACCGCCAGACGTTTGACGCCGTGCTCACGACACAGCCGCCTCAGGGGCGCTCGATGACGTTCGAGGTCCGTATTCATGGTGTCTATTTACGGTATCCATCATGCAACGTCAACCGACCAAGCGGAACCGTCAGCCTGTAGGTTTCGACCACAGATTTCACAGATTTACACAGATCTAGTCAGGTTGGTGGCGCTCTAGCTGACCTCTGAAAAGCCCGCGTGCTGATGGAATCCGAGTCAATCCGCGCAATCTGTGGTTAGATGAACCAGCGTGCTCAGGGTAACTTCGAGCGCTTCGTGTCCTTCGTGGTGAACACCAGCAGTATCACGGTGGGTCAGCCCTGCATCAGCCCGATGGCGTAGAGGACCACGGCGAGGATGGATGCGATGGTGCGGTGATGGTTGTAGCGGGTCCAGCGGTGGAGGTAGGATTGCCAGAATTCCTCCGCCTGTTCCGGATCCACCGCCTCCAATTGGTCGTTGAGCGGCACATTCTGTACCACGGTGTAGAAGAACGTGCCAAACATGTAGAGGCAGGCGGCCGACAGGAACCAGTGGGACCCGATCGTTTCCCAGCCGATGAAGGCCAGGATCCCAATGCCCAGAGAGAGCAGAGCGGTCCCCATGAAGGGGCCCAGAAACCACGGATTAATGATCACGCGATTGATCGACTGCATGGCGCGGATTCCCTCCGCGGGCGCGAGCTTGGCCAGTGATTGCATGACCGTTGTCGAGAAGATGAAGAACGTGCCGGCCATCAGGGCCGAGCCCACCAAGGCGAAGAGCACGAGGAGTTCCGGCCACCCGATCACGACGCACCTCCTGGCAGGTCGAAGGTTCCGGCGGCGACTTCGGCGCGGGCGAACTCGGCGAAGTCGCGCGGCTCGCGGCCTAGCGCGCGTTTCACGCCATCGGTGAGGGAGGCGTTACGCCCATCCAGCACATCGGCGAGCACCTGCGCGATCGGCAGCGACTCCTCTTCGGCGAACCCATGGTCGATGAGCTCCTTGGCGTAGTCCGGCACGCTGACGGCCTCATATTGCACGGGGCGCCCCATGGCGTGGCTCAGTTCTTCGACCACCTGCGGCAGCGAGAGCAGGCGCGGGCCGGTGAGTTCGTAGGCTTCGCCGATATGGCGATCGTCGGTGAGGGCCGCGAAAGCGACGTCGGCAATGTCTTCAGCGTCGACGAATGGCTCCTGGATGTCACCCACTGGCATGCTGAGGCGACCGTAGCGGATGGCATCGGCGAAGGATTCGCTGAAGTTCTGATTGAAGACCGAGCAACGCACGATCGTGACGTCGGCTCCGGATTTATGCAGCCGGTCCTCAGCGTCCTGCGCGCCCTCTTCGCCGCGGCCCGAGAGGAGCACCAGACGTTTGGCGCCCAGCGTGACCGCGAGATTGGCGAAGATGCCGACGTTCTCGGCCACGCCTGGAAACGAAAGATCCGGGTAGACGGTGATGTAGACGGATCCGGTGCCTTCAATGGCGCGGTTCCAGGTGGAGCGATCATTCCAGTCAAATGGGATCTCGGTGGAGCGGGAGGCCTCGCGATAGGGCAGGTTGGCTTCGCTCAGTCGCTGCACGAGGCGGCGACCGGTCTTACCGTTTGCGCCGATGACGAGAACGGGTTTGTTAGCGGGAGTGGACAGTGTTTGGAGGTTGTTTTTCATAACGCCTCCAGAATATCGGATGCTGCGCAAACGGGCCATGGCTCGGATGCTCAGCATCATAAGCGAACGTCTAAAATGACCCAATTTGACGAATTCAGCGGATTGCTGGAAGGCCCCCGCGCCCGGGGAGCCTTCACGTTGCGTTGTGTCTTGCAGTCCCCGTGGTCGCTGCGGATCGAAGCGAATTCCCCGCTGACGGTGATCGCCATGGTCAAGGGCAGTTGCTCCATCCACCACGACAACGGCGAGTCCGTAACGCTGGGCGTGGGGGATGTCGCGATTACGCGTTCTCCCGGGTTCTACACCGTGTCCGACTTCCCGGGAACTGACCCCACGATCCACATCTATCCGGGGCAGGACTGTCGGGCGCCCGATGGCCGTTCCCTTTACGACGAGCTTATGCGCGGCGTGCGGACCTGGGGAAACGCGGACGAAGCAGATAACCTCATGCTGGTCGGCAGCTACGAATCGCTGAGCGACGTGAGCGAACGTCTACGCAATGCGTTGCCGCCGCTGTTGTGGGTGAAATCGCCCGATTGGAATTCTCCGCTGGTGGCCATGCTCAACGATGAGATGGCCCGCGATGCGCCGGGCCAGGCGGCCGTGCTGGATCGTCTCCTCGACATGCTTCTGATCGCGATCCTGCGGGCTTGGTTCGTTCGCAGTGAGGCGAGCGAGTTGCCCTGGTATCAGGCCAAGGGTGACCCCGTGGTCGGCGCTACCCTGAAGCTCATTCACAAGAGCCCGGAGCATCCCTGGACCCTCGCCAGCCTCGCCGCCCAAGCAGGCGTTTCCCGCGCGGCGCTGGCCCGCCGGTTCAACGAAATCGTGGGCGAGCCCCCCATGTCGTTTCTCACGCAGTGGCGACTGGCCTTGGCCGCCGACCTCATCTGCGATCCCGACCAAACCGTGGGCACCGTCGCCGACCGCGTCGGCTACAGCAGCCCCTACGCGCTGAGTTCCGCCTTCAAACGCGTCCGCGGGGTAAGCCCGATGCAACACCGCTCCCAAGCCCTGGCCGGCGCACCGGGTAGCGGCTGAAGCAGTATCGATCTCACGCCAGGCCGCCAAGACGCAGAGCCATCAGCCTGCTGTTCTTCACCACGAAGAGCACGGAGGACACCAAGAAGTCATCAGACTACCCGTTTCACTCATCCCTGACTTCCTGATTTCCAAATCCACCCCATCAGGCTGACGTCCTTTAGTGTGTTTAGTGGGTTAAACCCCAGCGTGCTGATCGCTCCTTTTCTTCAGTTCTTGATTTCCGAATTCACCCCAGCGTGCTGACGGCATCCG
>CAKZMS010000729.1 GCA_937128785.1 uncultured Opitutaceae bacterium
GCGTTCCACCAAAGAGAAAGCGACCGCTTCGCGGAAATGCGTCTCGCTCTCGAGCAACTCGGTAAACTGGGTTACCGCCGCTTGGGTTATTGCTCGGTGCGTCACGTTGAGATTTCCCACAATTATCGCAGATTGAGCGCGCTGCTTTTGGATCAGAGTTTGTCTCCCTCGGGAGATCGGGTGCCCTGGCTCGAAGTTGCACGACGGGAGGAACTGGGACCTGAAATAGAGCGATGGTTGAAGCGGCACCATCCTCAAGTTGTTATCAGCCAGAACATCCGCGTTTACGACCACATCCGGAATGCGGGATACCAAATTCCCGAGCAAGTGGGCTTTCTGCATTTGGGATTTCACCCCAGCTTCTCTCATCTGGCGGGGATTGATCCGAATTGGTCCAAACGTGGGGTCATCGCGGTGGACCGAGTGGTTCGCATGCTAAATCGCAGCGAGTTGGGCGTGCCAGCGGATCCTCTCGTGACTTACGTGGATCACAAGTGGACCCCCGGTCCCAGCCTGAAAAAAGTAGGTGAGCCCCGCCGGATCAATAAACATCCGATATCTGACAACCATGCCGTTGAGGGCTAGATACTGATGCCAGCGCCACCGCGAGATAAGCGACTGGTTTGTATCAGAACTTGGAGGCGCGGGGCGGAATCGAACCGCCGATAGAGCTTTTGCAGAGCTCGGCCTTACCACTTGGCGACCGCGCCGTTTTTCCAGGAAAGGCGGACGTTGCAAAGAATCCCGCGGGCGCGCAAGTCCCGAAACCCAAAATCACCCGAAAGGTGTTTTCCTCGCTGTTTAGGTAGCGGAGGGGTTTTCCGGGACCGGAGAGGAGGGGTGCGGTGCGGCCACGGGGGGCTGTGAGTCGCCCTTCAAGTAGGTCATGGCAATACTGAATCGGAAGGTTGATCCCCGGCCGGGTTCGCTATCCACGGAGATGGCGCCGCCCATGAGCTCGCAAAGCCGTTTTGAAATCACCAATCCCAAACCCGTACCTCCGCGCCGGCGCGTGCTGGAGGCGTCCATCTGATTGAAGGGTTTGAAGAGCTCCTTAATGCGCTCCGGGGGGATGCCGATGCCGGTATCAGCCACTTCGACAAAGAGACGGACCTTACATATCCCATCAGGGTCCACCTCGGTATTGCGGGCACAGGTGAGGGAAACATCGATGCGACCTTGTTCGGTGAACTTCACCGCGTTGCCGATCATGTTTTTTAAAACCTGGCGCAGGCGCGTTTGATCCCCGTTGACGATCACCGGGACATTGGGGTCGACCTGCATCTTGAAGCCGAGTCCCGCCTGCTTGGTGATCGGTCCGAAATGATCCTGTAAATCGGTGACACATTCACGTACTGAAAACGGGGCATGTTCGATTTCGAGCTGACCTGCTTCCAATCGGGAAACGTCCAGAATGTCCGCGATCAGTCCCTCCAGCGTCACCCCACTGTGGTGAATATTGCCGACATATTCAGACTGGTCTTTGGTGAGGTCGGTCTCACGGAGCAGCTTGGAAAATCCGAGGACCGCGTTGATGGGGGTGCGCACTTCGTGGCTTACCACGGTCAAGAACTCACTCTTAGCCTTGTCGGCTGACTCCGCGGCTTCCTTGGCCTCAATCAACGCCGCCTCAGCCGCGATGCGATCACTGATGTCGTGGCCGACGGCTTGGTATTCAAGAATTTCGCCGCTGGTGGTTTTGATCGCCCGATGGGTCCACTGGTAGGTGGCGGTTTCATCCTGACCCGACGCGGTCATCTCACAGGTGAACTCATCGCGATCGGGCAGGTTTCCTTGGAAATCCCGTTTGGGGTAACCTTGGTCGAAAACCTTGAACCGGGAGCCGACGAGTTTTGATCGTTTCTGACCAAAAAACTGGGCAAAGGAGGAGTTGGCGAAGGTGAGCGTGCCATCGGCCCGATATCGGCAGATCAGGTCGACTTGGTCCTCCACGATGCCACGGTAACTCGCTTCCATCTTTTGCAGGCTCTGGGCCATGCGTTCGATCTGCCTAGCGACCCCGATGATTTCGTCCTGTTCGGGCTGAAAATCATCCTCGGCCTCGTTTTCTTCTGCAGCGATCTCCTGTTCAGAAAGTTCTGTCTGGATGCGGGCCTGTTGATTGATTTCGCGGAGACGGTCAATCAGCGTGCGATCCCAGACATAGCCGGCGAGAACGAGCAAAATGGAGCCGATGATGGCGAGTCCCAGCACCCAATAGGTCATGCCCAGGCGCTCCCGCAGTTCCGCGTCACTTGCGAGCACGATCAGAGTAATGGCCAGGCTCAGCGTGAGAGCCAATATCATGGCAGTCTTTCGCTGGAATAGGACGCCCATTAGCGAAACGTGTCGCAGTTCGCCCCGTTAGTCTAACCGAAAACTCTCCTGCTATTTGGGGCAAACTGACGCAACTAGCTCTCTCCAAATGCGGTTACAGGCTAGCCCCCGTAGCAGAAAACCGGGTTGTGCTGCTTCTCTTGGGCAAGGGAGGTGAGGGGGCCATGTCCCGGCGCCAATACGGTATCTCTCGGCAACGTGAAGATCTTGCTCCGGTCGTGCTTGAGCTGTTCACGAAAGTGCGTGGGGCTGCCGCCGACGGAGCTCGAGAAAAGGGAGTCACCGATGACGGCGAGTGGCCAGCTGAGGCCCTTGATGAAAAAGGTGGTCTGCCCCGGGGAGTGACCGGATGTAAGCAGCGTCTTGATCGACAAGGCACCCACGTGAAAGTGAACCCCTTCCTTGAAATACTGGGCGGAATCGTGGGGCACCGGTTCAAGCTCATGGCTCCAGACCTCCGCTTGAGGATGGGCCGCGGCGAGTTCCGGCAACGCGGCGATGTGGTCGGAATGATTGTGGGTGATGAAGATGTATTTCAGTCGGAGCCGGTCACTCTTGATGACATCAAGCATGCCTTCGACTGAAGAACCGGTGTCGATGGCGAGGGCCTCCCGGGACTTCGAATCCCAGACCAGATAGCTGTTCACCGTCATGTCATCAAATGGCGTGTTGAAGGCGGCAAAACCCCGCGGGAAAACCGGGATCTGGGGATACCACTCGTGTTTTGCCAAGGCATCCAGCGCGCGCGGATTAAGTCCCAGGTGACGCGCTACCCGCCGAATCACCGCGGAGATCACCTCACCGTTCTTAACCTTGGCGAGATCTTCGGCGCTCACCTCGGCGCGACGGATCAGCTCCTCATCGGAGACCCCCAGGCCGCGTTGGGCCTTGTTGATGACGTCGTCGAAATTATCTTCGAGGGGAATGAGTGGCATGGGATGGGAATGTGGCGCCACGTTCTGCCAGCGCAAGGCCGGCGTGAGCGGCGAAAGGAGAGAAAAACAAACCGCCGGAGCAAATCCGGCGGTTCGGGTTTCGAAGGAAAATCAGAATGGATCTAGAGCGATTCCAAGATGCCGTTGAAGGTCGCGCTGGGGCGCATGGCCGCGGTGGCTTTAGCGAAGTCGGGTTGGAAGTAGCCGCCAACATCCGCGGGTGATCCTTGCACGCCATTGAGTTCACTCACAATCGCCTGCTCGGACTCGGCCAGCTTCTGGGCAATCGGAGCAAAGATGGCTTGGAGTTCGGCATCCTCGGTCTGGCCGGCCAGTTCCTGAGCCCAGTAGAGCGTGAGATAGAACTGACTGCCGCGATTATCGATGCCGCCGAGACGGCGCGTGGGAGACTTGTTTTCGAGGAGCAGTTTGCTGGTGGCGGTGTCGAGGGCGGTGCCCAGGATCTTGGCCCGAGGATTGTCGAAAGCGTTGGCGAGATGCTCGAGGGAAACGGCGAGGGCGAGGAATTCACCGAGGGAATCCCAGCGCAGGTAATTCTCAGCCTCGAACTGTTGCACGTGCTTGGGGGCCGAACCGCCGGCTCCGGTCTCGAATAGTCCACCGCCGTTCATCAGCGGCACGATGGACAGCATTTTGGCACTGGTGCCGACTTCGAGAATCGGGAAAAGATCGGTGAGATAATCGCGCAGGACATTGCCCGTGACCGAGATCGTGTCCTTGCCCTCTTTAATTCGAGCCAGGCTGAAGGCACAGGCTTCGGCGGGGGGCATGATTTTGATCTCCAAACCGTGGGTGTCGTAGTCGGCCAGGTA
>CAKZMS010000730.1 GCA_937128785.1 uncultured Opitutaceae bacterium
TCCCACAAGAACCGGGGCGGTGAAGACAAAAACGTCATCTACGCCGTCAACCTCGAAGCCGCGACCGAGATCTCCCGTCAGATCCGCCTGCGCAACCTCGGTGGCCTGATCATCATCGACTTCATCGATATGAAGGAGCGCCGCCACCGCAACGCAGTCTACGAACGCATGAATGAGCTCATGGGCCACGACCGGGCCAAGACTCACGTGCTGCCAATCTCGCAGCTGGGCATCCTGCAGATGACCCGCCAGCGCCAACAGGAGTCCCTCTCGTCCAATCTCTTCACTGACTGCCCCTACTGCCGGGGCCGCGGCATCGTGAAGTCCGCCCCCACCATCTCGGTAGAACTGCAGCGCCGCCTCTCCTCGATCGTCCGCCGTCTCAACGTGCGCGATGGCGAATCGGGGCACGCTCTGCGGGTGTTGGTGCATCCTTCGATCCTCGAGCGTCTCCGGGAAGAGGACGCCGAACTGCTTGTCCGGATGGAACGCGATTTCGCAGTCAAACTGGCCTTCCGCGCCGACCTCAGCTACCACGTCGAGAACTTCAAGATCGTAGACGCCGTCACCGGCGAGGAATACCGGTAAGGGAAGATTCTAAACCCAGATTACTGAGGACATCGTTTCTCAATCCATCTCGGCAAAAAGTTGGCCGGTCACCTACCCCTAAGTGACCGGCCATTTGTTTTCTTGGTTACCCCAATAAGTTCCTGCTAAGCGGGAACGTGCATAACATTGCATCAAACTACCCCTCCGTCAAACATTATAGGGGAAAATCCCTAGTTATTGTTAACTGGTTCACTCAACTCGTTGGTTTACAACGTAAATGACCGTTTCTGAAGAGACCTTATTCGTAGGTATTTCGGTCGAGAAAGAAGTGTTTTAGCGATTCATCCACCTCAAATCGGCGGATGGACCCCGCTTGGCCGTCCACGTGGTGACATAGTCCCCACCGCAAACCCTCCAGCGGGCCCACGTCATGGTCGGGGGTCCGGAAGAGGCCCAGTGCCTCCGGCGCGCCTTTGATGTAAGCCATGATCTCGAAATTGATGCCATCGGGCGCCCATTGCAGCGTGTTGCGCTCCGGGCCGTCGGTGGTGAGCAACCCGGCGATACCCCCTTGATAAGGCCAGACGCAGATCTCGTGGCCGGAGTTGGAAACCGGGTTGTATTCGCTTCGCACATACGGGCCTTCGATCTGATCGGCGATGGCCACGCCCCATTTGGTTTCACGGCCGCCCATGAACATCTCCTCCCCCATGGGTTCACCTTTGTAGTAGAGGTAGAACTTGCCCTGGTAGGGAACAAGACACGGATCGTGAACCTTGTGGCTATCGAAGCTGCCCTTGCTTTTGACGCAGAATCGGTTGTCGGCCTCGCCTTCCCATTCGCCATCCTGGGCGGCACTCAAAATCGGACCAGGCAACTTCGTCCAGGGACCATCCGGCGTGTCTGCCACCGCCAAGGAAATGTGCTCATAGGAGCGCCGCAGGTAGGGCGATTGGACGACCTGATAAACCAGGTAATACTTGCCGCCATGGGCCAGAATCTCGGGCGTGAATACACTGCGATCATCGTAGGATCCGGGTTCCCCCCGCGCGATCGCGAGTCCTTTTTCTTCCCAATGCCAACCATCGGTGCTGGTGGCATACCAGAGGTCACAGTGATCCCAGGGAAACGTCTTGGCCGCCAGATCTCCCGTGCCAAAGCCATGGCTCTTACCCTCGGACTTGCTATACCAGGTGTAATACAGATCACCGACCTTGATGACCGCACTGGGATCGCGCCGAACCATGCCGTCGCGATGTTCGGCGAGGTCTCCCGTCAAAGGCCGTTCTCGTAGCTCACAATACCACTCGGCCCCCTTGGGGTAGTTCTGAGCGCGCCGCGTCGCTGCACTTAATTTCTCTGCCATTCTCCTAGGAGGAAACCGCCGGCAGCGTTTCGGAGGCGACCAAATACGGGGCCAGTTTTTCCCATGCAAACTCCACCCCGATGCCGGGTTCGTCCGGGGCGACCGCCCGGTGATTCTCAATCACGAGCGGGCGTTTGGTGTAACGATCGATCGGGAAACTGTGCACCTCCAGCCAGCCGCTGTTGGGCTGGGCCGAGACCAGACTCACATGGAGTTCATGCATGCCGTGCGAGCAGATCGGCACGTCATAGCGACGCGACATCTCCGCCACTTTCAACCAGCCGGTGATACCCAGACAGTTGGAGGCATCAGGCTGCACAAACGAAAGGTTGGATTGTTCGAACGCATAACCGAACTCGTGAATGGTGTGCAGATTCTCGCCCATTGCCACCGGCACCCCGGTCGCCTGCGTGATGCGGGAGTAGCCCAGATAGTCGTCGGGCAAGGTGGGTTCTTCGAACCACAATACGTTGTGTTCCTTGAATCGATTAGCGGCCTCAATGGCCCGCTCGACACTCATCGAATAGTTGGCATCCACCATGAAGGTGATGTCCGGTCCAATAAGTTTACGCACCGCGGCAATACGCTCGATGTCTTCATCCAACGACTCTTTGCCGATCTTGATCTTCACGGCGCTGAAACCCGCGGCCAGGTAGCTCTCGATACTCTCGAGCAACTTCGGCAAGGGAAACATCAGGTCGATGCCGCCACGGTAGGCATGGCAGGTCGTGCCCGCACCACCCGCCATTTGCCAGAGTGGTTTGTCCGCCAACTTGCAGCGGATATCCCATAGCGCGATATCGATCGCCGAGATGGCAAAGGAGGCGACTCCGCCCCGGCCGACGTAGTGGATGTGCCATTCGCAGAAATCGTTGATCGCCTCCACGTCGGTGCCGTCCCGGCCGATCAAGACGGGGGCGAGATCATGATCGATCATCGCTTTGATCGAGCGACCTCCACGACCACCGGTGTAAGTGTAACCCCAGCCTTCCGCGCCACTGGCCAGCGTGACCTTGACCATCACCAGCTCGAAGTGGGAGTGGCTGCCGTGTTTCGCATCCACGAGCACCTCAGCCAGAGGCACCTCGTAGAGACGGGTCTGAATTTCGATGATTTTCGTCACAGGCAGACTCAACCAAAGTTCACGTAGAAGGTTTTCTTCTCCAGATAGTTTTCCATGCCGTATTTGCCGTCCTCACCGCCGGTGCCACTCAGCTTGTAACCGTTGTGGAATCCCTGGCGTTGTTCGCCCATCCCGCGATTGACGTAGACTTCCCCGAAATCGAGTTCGAGCACGGCCCGTTGAATGAAGCGGTGATCATGAGTGAACAGAAAGGCGGAAAGGCCGTAGTCACTGTCGTTGGCGAGGGCCATGGCTTCGTCGAAACTGCTGATCTTCATGATCGGGCTCACCACGCCGAAGACCTCTTCGCGCATGATCTCCATGTCGTTGGTGGCGCCCGACAGAATCGTCGGCTCATACCAGTGGCCCTTGGCATACTGTTCACCTGCCGGCCGCTTGCCGCCGAGCTCCAGTTTACAGCCGGCGTCGATCGCACGCTGCACCATGGCCTCCATGTTTTCGAGTTCGGTGCGATTAACCTTGGGACCAATGTCGGTGTCAGCATCGAGGGGACTGCCCAGTTTCAGCTGCGCGCTCTTCTCCACGAACTTGGCCACAAACTCATCGTAGACCTTTTCGTGGATGTAGTAGCGCTCGCTGCACGTGCAGACCTGACCGTTGTTGAGGTAGCGTGAGAGCATCGCGGCCTCGACCGCCTTGTCCACGTCACCGTCCTCAAGCAGGATGAACGGAGCCTTGCCGCCCAACTCGAGCCGGACCGCCGCCAAGGTGTCGGCGCAGTCCTTGAAGATCTGTTGGCCGGTTTTGGTGCTGCCCGTCATGGTGACCAAACGCGTCTTGGGGTTTTTGACCAAGGCGGTGCCCATCGTGCTGCCTCCGCCGGTCACGAGATTCAACACCCCGGGAGGAATGCCCGCCTCCGTCGCCAGTCGACCAAGTTCCATCACGGCAATGGGAGTCACGGACGGCGGTTTCACCACCATGACATTGCCCGCGGTGAGCGCCGGACCGATTTTACGACACGCCAACGCCAAGGGGAAATTCCACGCGGCGATGCCGACGGTCACCCCGTAGGGCACCTTGTGAATCATGAGATGCTCCGACGGATTGTCGGATGGCAGGATGTCACCTTCCAGCCGTCGAGCCGCCTGCGCCGGAAAGTTGATGAAGTCGGCCGAGACGTCGGCTTCGCCCAGCGCGAGCTCGTAGGTCTTGCCCATCTCGAGAGCCAGGATTCGAGCCAAGCGTTCGCGGTTGGCCTTAATCTTTTCCGCGAAGGCGATCAGGATGTTGCCCCGTTCCACCGCCGGCGTGGCTGCCCACGCTTTGGCCGCTCGGCTGGCCGATTCGATGGCGGCATCGGCATCGGCCTGATCGCCATTGGGCACGGAGCCGATTACCTCTTCGGTGGCCGGATTTTCAACGTCCACGGTCTTACCGGAGATGGCTTCTACGCTCTCCCCATGAATATACATCTGGTGGTGGCCGAGGGTGGTGAAATTGGAGTCGGAATTACTCATGAGAAAAAGGGGGCGGGGGTTTTAACGAGAGGAAGGAGGGAAAATCAGCGACCCATCCAACCACCGTCGATGGTCAGAATGGAGCCGTGCATGTAGTCGGATGCTGCGGAAGCGAGGAACACGGCCGGGCCTTTGAAGTCATCGGCTTCACCCCATCGTCCGGCGGGGATCCGACCCAGGATGGCCGTGCTGCGATCGGGGTCATTGCGCAACGCCTCGGTATTGTCCGTGGCGATGTAACCGGGGGCGATGGCATTAACATTCACGCCCTGCCCCGCCCACTCATTGGCGAGCGCCATGGTCAACTGCCCGATCCCACCCTTGCTGGACGCATAACCCGGCACCGTGATACCGCCCTGGAAAGTGAGGAGTGAAGCGGTGAATACGATCTTGCCCTGCCCGCGCTCCAGCATGCCTTTGGCGACTTCGCGGCTCAGCACGAACTGGGCGTTCAGGTTCACCTCAATGACCTCGTCCCACAACTCGTCGGGATGATCGACCGCCGGGGTGCGTTTGATCGTGCCGGCGTTGTTGAAGAGGATGTCGATGGTCGGATGGTTTGCCTTCAGCTTCGCGATGAATTCATACAACGCAGGACGGGAGGAAAAATCGCACTGATACGCGGTGAAGGAACGGCCGAGGGCAGTCACCGCCTGTTCCACTGCGCTGCTCGATTCCTCCAGCGAGGCGGAAACCCCGATGATATCGGCGCCGGCTTCCGCCAAGGCCTCAGCGATGGCCTTGCCGATACCGCGTTTGCAGCCGGTCACCAGCGCCACTTTCCCACTCAGATCAAACATGTCTTTGGTATTCATCTAAAAATCACTACTCCCGGTTAGTCTTCCGCCCCGCAGGCGATCAGGTATTTCACTCCGGCCGGATCACCGGCGATACCCGCGAACGTGGCTTGCACTTCATCGATCGGATTGACCGCCGTGATCAGGGGTTCAACGGGCACCTTGCCCGCCGCCACCAAGGCGATGGCGTCATCAAAATCGCGGCCCTCGTAGAGCCGGGCCCCGATGAGGCGGATCTCCGACCAGAAAAACTTGAAGAGATCCACCGGACGCGGCTCCGGATGAATCGCGACCATCACGATGCGACCGCGGGCGGCCGGCAACTTGGTCATCAATTCGACACCCGGGGTAGAACCCGAGACTTCAAACACACAGTCCGCCATCGCCCCATCCGTCAGCGCCGACACTGCTTCGGCGGCATCGCCTTCCAACGGATTTACCACTTCCAAGTCGAGCGATTTGGCGAGTTCCAATCGGGTCGCATTGATCTCGGAGAGGATTACCCGGGCACCTTTTTCTTTGGCGACAAGGGCAATTAACAAACCGATCGGACCTCCGCCGATGACCACGCAGGTTTCGCCGGCCTTAACTTCACCCAGACGCACATCGTGCACCGCGACGGCGGCGGGCTCGATCAGCGCCCCGTGACGCAGCGACATGTCGGCGGGCAGTTGATGCAAGGTGTAGGCCGGCACCGTCCACGAACCCTGCATGCCGCCGGGCTGATCGATGCCGATGAACTTCATGTTCTTGCCCACATGCTCATGACCACGGTCAAACTCCGCCGGTTCACCAAAGAGCAGCGGACGCACCGCTACCTTATCGCCAACCGCGACATTGGTCACCCCTTCGCCGAGTTCGGCGACGACCGCCGAGACTTCGTGGCCAATGATCTGGGGCATATCGACCCGCTGATCCATGTGCCCGTGATAGATGTGCATGTCGGTGCCGCAGACACCGCAGTAAGCGACTTCCACGCGAACCTCGCCGGCTCCCGGAGCAATGGGGTGGCTGGGAACCACGTTGAGGGTTTTGTCGCCGCTGTAGGTAACTGCTTTCATGATAAATATAGCATGCTGGAATCAGGCCCAACTGACACGATAAACCGTGCAGTTTTCGTAGATCTCACCGGGTTCGAGAATGCACTTGGGCGCACCGGCAATGTTCGGGCCATTGGGATAACCAGCGGTCTCCACACAGAAGCCGCGGAACTGCCCGAATTGGGCACCGCTTTCGCGCTTCAACTCATCGGACGTGTATCGGCCCGTGTAGAACAATCCACCCGGTTCGGTGGTCAGCACTTCAAGGGTGCGCCCGGAGGTGGGTTCGCTGACTTTGGCGACGGGAATCGGCTCAACGCTTCCCGGCCCCCACACATAGAAATGCTCGAAACCAAGGGGCAGCTCTTCGAGGCAGTCTCGCAAAAGTTTGGCTGAACGGAAGTCTGCGGCCGTGCCGGTGACGTCGGCTTCTTCACCGACCGGAACGTTGGTTTCATCGGGCACCAAATAACGATCGCTGTTCAGCTGCACGACGTGGTCCCAGACTTTGTCGGTAAACGCGCTGAGGTTAAAATACGTGTGGTTGGTCAGGGCGACCGGCGTGGCTTGATCGGTGGTGGCCCGGTAGGACATCCGGAGCTCGTTGGTGTTGGTCACACGGGATTCCACGGTC
>CAKZMS010000731.1 GCA_937128785.1 uncultured Opitutaceae bacterium
AAACCGCTTCGGCCCTCGGCGGTCTCGATGTGCTGATCGCGTTGCACGCCTGCGATACCGCGACCGACGATGCACTGATGGCCGGAATCCAAGCGGGAGCAAAATTTTTGGTCGTAGCCCCCTGCTGCCAAAAGGAACTGCGACGTCAACTCACCGCTCCCGCGGTATTGGCGCCGGCACTACGACACGGGATTTTTCAAGAACGGCAAAACGAGTTTGTCACGGATGCGTTGCGCGCGCTGTTGCTCGAAGCCGTGGGTTTCGAAACCAAGGTATTTGAGTTCATTTCCACCGAGCATACGGCTAAAAACCTCATGCTGGTGGCCCAGCGGAAATCGCCGCAGGCCGCGCCCAAGGTCGACAAATCAGCCTTGGGAAAATGTCGGGCATTTGCGCAGTTTTACGGCATCCAAACCCAAGCCTTGGCCAACCAACTCAAGATCTCTCTGGCGTAGTTGGGAGATCGAACGGAAACGATCATGACCTGGGAGGACCTTGACTGGAAAATTCTGGATCGTCTCCGCCAAGGTTTCTTGTCGGGAGCGGCGGCCGAAGGTCCCTACTGGCAATCGACCGAGGATCTGGCCCAATACGATTTCACCTTCGCCGAGCGCATCGGCTGGAAATGGGATCACGTCCTGCGCGAACTGCGCCAGCGCGGCTGGGTCCCGCCCACCGGTCCCCTTCTCGACTGGGGCTGCGGCTCCGGCATCGCGAATCGGCGCGCCGTCGCCGCCTGGCCAGAGGCGGTTACCGAGGTCAGTCTGTTCGACCACTCCCTGCTCGCCCAGGACTACGCGGCGAACCGACTGCGTGAAGCCACGCCTGATCTGCCGGTGCGGAGTTGGGAACGCGGCAGCAAGATTGCGACGGTGGTGATCAGCCATGTGGTCAATGAATTGGATGCAGATGCCGCCGAGGATCTTCAGGCTACGATCTCGGCCGCGGAGGCGGTCATTTGGCTTGAGCCGGGCACATCAGATGTCGCCGGGGACCTGGTGGCTTGGCGCGAAAGACTGCGGCCGGATTTCAACGTCATCTACCCCTGTCCTCATCAAGCAGCGTGCGGCATGCTGGCTCCGGAAAACGCCCGCCATTGGTGTCACCACTTTGCCTCTCCGCCCGGCGAAGTCGGCGCTGATTCGCATTGGGTAAAGTTTGGCCAGCGCGCCGGCATCGACCTCCGGAGCCTGCCCTACAGTGCCTTGGTATTGCAGCGGAAAACTGATCCCCCAAACACCCCGCCTGAATCCGGATGCGGTCGCATCATCGGTCGACCCAAGGTCTCCAAACCGTTCACGCGGGTTCTGGCCTGCGACGAAAATGCCGTGCAGACGCTCGAGCTGCCCAAACGTCTGGCTCCGGCTCTGATCAAAAAACTCGACCGCCCTTCCGCACCTCGGCGACTGCGTTGGACATACCAGAACGGGATCGTGACGCAGTTGTCCGATCCAAATTCAAACGGCTGAACCTTCCTCTCATCCTGCGGGATAGCCGCTGCTCCATTTATGTTTTGTAGCTGCACGCCGGGCGGGTTCAGCTGGCGACATGATCTCGCTGCGTGGCATCGAACGCGTTTACCCGCTCAAAGGCGGACCTTTTTACGCCCTCCAGAATATCGACCTCGAAATCGCTGAGGGAGATTTCGTTTCCATCATGGGACCATCGGGTTCCGGCAAATCCACCCTGCTGCATGTGCTCGGTCTGCACGACAATGCTTGGGGAGGAGAATACCATTTCGAAGAAACCGCCGTCCACCGCCTGAACACGAAACAGCGCTTTGCCCTGCAGAAACAGCATATGGGGTTCGTGTTCCAAAGTTACCATTTGTTGGACGATCTGACGGTCTACGAAAACCTGGAGGTCCCGCTGTCTTATCGCGACATTCCCCGAACGGAGCGGTCCGCCATCGTGGCCGATGTGCTCGATCGCTTCAATTTCGTCGGCAAGAAGGACCTCTACCCCCACCAGCTTTCCGGCGGCCAACAACAGCTGATCGGCATCGCCCGAGCCTTGGTCGCAAAACCCAAGTTGATTCTCGCCGATGAGCCTACCGGCAACCTCCACTCCGATCAGGGCCGGGAAATCATGGAGCTCTTCAAACGTCTCAATACCGAACAAGGTGTCACCATCGTCCAGGTCACCCATTCGGATGCCAATGCCGCCTATGGATCCCGCATCGTGCGCCTGGCCGACGGACAGCGGCTGGACTAAGTTTCTGCGCTCCCGACGAGTCCAACAAACCACCACATCGTCCCATTTTTGGGACGATGTTTTCCCGACTGCGGAGAAGAATGCGGCTAGGGGACTCTCAGGGTAATTTTATCTAATTGGGGTATATATGGTTATGAGTTCCTTCCGCTAAGTGGCACAGCCATTGCAACACCGGGTGCACTCAACCAGCAACATGCGCTCTTTCCGTTTATCCATAACCCTTTGCCTGCTCGCCACCGCCGCCATCTCGACTCCTCTCCGGGGTCAAAGTGGAGTCCTGCGGGCTGAAGTCCTCACCCTCTCGGATGCCATGCGGCAAACGCTCAATAACAATTACGCGATCAAAGCTTCCGCTCTCGGCACGGGCGCAACCCGCGCGGACCTCGACGCCGAATGGGGCATCTTCCATCCCGGAATTCAGGGTTCC
>CAKZMS010000732.1 GCA_937128785.1 uncultured Opitutaceae bacterium
AGCGCATTCAGGCGGAACAGGAGGTTCGCGAACTCAACCGCAACCTTGAAGTGCGCGTGCAACAACGGACGGAGGAACTGGAATACGCCAATCAGGAGTTGGAATCGTTCAGCTACTCCGTGTCCCATGACTTGCGGGCCCCGCTGCGGGCCATCGACGGTTGGGCGCAGGTGCTTTTGGATGACTTCAGCCCCGTGCTGCAGGGCGAGGGTGAAACCGCCTTGAATCGGCTGCGCGCGGCCACGCAGCGCATGGGCACTTTGATCGATGATCTTCTGCGACTGTCCCGAGTTAATCGGGAGGAAGTCAGCGGGGATCCAGTCGTGATGCGGACCCTGGTGGAGGAAGTCATCGATGATCTGCGAGCAGCCGATCAGGATAGGGTTGCCGCAATCTCGATCGGTCCCCTGGCCGATGGAGCGGGCTCGGGTGTTCTGCTCCGGCAGGTTTGGGCCAACTTGATCGGCAACGCGCTCAAGTATACCCGGAAACAGGAGTCTCCCGCCATCGCGGTAGGCAGTCGGATTGAGGGGGATGGAAATCTGGTCTACTTCGTCAAGGACAACGGGGCGGGGTTCGACATGCGTTATGCCGACAAGCTGTTTGGCGCATTTCAGCGACTGCACTCCGCGAGGGAATTTGAAGGGACGGGGATCGGTCTGGCGCTTTCCCAGCGGATTATTCGGCGCCACGGAGGTCGGATCTGGGCGGTGGGCGAAGTCGGGGTCGGCGCCGAATTCTGTTTTACCCTCAACCCGGTGTCCCCCCGGACTGCCTCAACCTCAAATTTACCCCATGCCAATGAAAGATAAGACAATTCTACTGGTCGAAGACAATGACGACGATGCCGAACTCACGGAGCGAGCTCTGCGTAGATCTCAGATTAAGAATCCGCTGGTACGGGCTGAGGACGGCGTCGTAGCGCTGGAATACCTGCACGGCGAGGGAGCCTATGCCGATCGGGATATCCGCGAGTTGCCTCAGGTGGTGCTACTGGACCTGAACATGCCCCGCATGGGGGGCTTGGAGGTGCTGAAACGGATCCGTGCCCATCCGGTGACCGAGCTGCTGCCCGTGGTCATCCTCACCACATCCAAAGAGGAAAAGGATCTGGTGCAGGCCTACCGAAACCATGCCAACAGTTACATGCAGAAACCGGTCGACTTTTTGGAGTTCACCGAGGCGATGCGCACCTTGGGTTTATATTGGATACTCGTGAATGCATCGCCGCCAGATCACAAAAAATTAACGGATGACAAGCCATGACGAAGTCCACGAGTAATCTCCTGCGGGTGCTGTTGCTGGAGGACAACCCCGACGACGTGGATCTGGCCAAGCTGGAACTGCGCAAGCTCGACCGCGAGTTCACGGTTAAGGATGTGGAGACCCGGTCCGAGTTCGAACAACAGCTGGTCGAATTCGCTCCGGACATCATTTTGGCCGACCATTCGTTGCCGGGCTACAGCGGCCAGGCCGCGTTGGAACATGTGCGGGCTACCGCGCCCCACATCCCCTTTGTCTTTGTATCCGGCACCATGGGCGAGGAGGTCGCCATCGAGTCCCTGAAACAGGGAGCGGTGGACTATGTGTTGAAGACGCGTTTGCGGCGATTGGGCCCGGCGGTGGAAGGGGCGCTGCGGGAAGCCGAGGCTCTGGCCGAAACCCGCCAGACCCGGACGGAATTGCGCCGTGCCCAACGCCTCCTCCAAGCCGTCATCGATCATAGTCCGGTGCTCATTTCGGTGCGTAGTGCCGAAGGGCGCCTGTTGCTGGCCAACCATCCTTTCCATGATCGGTTTGGTGCCTCCGCTGCGGCGACCGAATCGGTCGCTCAGGATCCGGTGCTTCCGCCTGCTGTCTTGACAGAGGTGCGGGAGCACGACGCTGCCGTCCGCGCGCAGGGGTTGCCGGTGGTGCGGGAACACACCTGGTCGTTTGCGGAAGGTCGCCGGACTTACCTCTCCGTCGGGTTTCCGTTGGATGGCATCGTTGATGACGCAGACGCGGTTTGCAGCATCGACATGGATATTTCAGATCGAAAGCACTCGGACGAACGCTTAAGCGCCCAAGCGGCGGTGCTCGATCAGGCGAGTGATGCCATTTATGTGACCGCGGTAGACCAGCGACTGGTCTACTGCAACCGGGCCGCCGAGGTGATCTCGGGTAGGAAATCGACCGAGATCCTGGGTAAAACCATCCCAGAGGTGTTTCCTGAAATCTCTTCGTCCCAATTGGCGGAGGTGCAGGAGCAAACCCAACAGCAAGGCAAATGGCGCGGCGAAGTCCGCGTGCGAAACCGGCAGCAAGAGCTGTTGTGGATCGAAATGAGCGCCACCTTGGTGCGGGACGCGAAGGGAGCATTAAATGGTCATATCCTGATCTGCACGGACGTGACCGAGAAGCAGGCACTCGCCGAGCAGTTCCTGCGGGTGCAGCGCCTGGAGAATCTCGGCATGCTTGCCGCCGGCATAGCGCATGACTTGAACAACGTGCTTTCGCCCATCGGGATGGTGGCCACGTTGCTGGAGTCCCGGCTCACGGCAGAGCGCGACCGGCACTTCCTGAAAATCTTGGAACAGTCCACCAACCGCGGAGCGGGTCTGGTGCGTCAAATCCTCAGTTTTGCCCAGGGTGTTTCCGG
>CAKZMS010000733.1 GCA_937128785.1 uncultured Opitutaceae bacterium
GCTGCTCCCCATCTGATACTCGCCTGAACGTTTCCGGTCGATCCGCCACCCCCTCTACCCCGCCATGATCACGTTTCTTTCTTTCCTTTTCTTCACCGGCTTGGTTGCAGTCATCTCCTGGTGGCGGACGCGACGGGATGATCACGGCGATGCCAAAAGCTACTTCCTCGCCGGCAACAGCCTGCCTTGGTATGTCGTCGCCGGTTCGTTGATGCTGACCAATCTTTCGACCGGGCAATTAATCGGTCTCAACGGCAGCGCCTATCTCAGTGGCACCGTCGTGATGGCGTTCGAAGTGGTGGCGGCCATCGGCCTCGTGCTCATGGCCCTGTATTTCCTGCCGCGTTATTGGAAATCCGGCATCACCACCGTGCCGCAGTTTCTGGAACGACGCTTTGATGCGCCCACCCGGCGCATTCTCAGCGGCATGTTCCTGGTCTTTCTCGTCCTGAACTTCCTCCCCTTTGTATTGTATTCGGGAGCGTTGGGCATGAACGGACTTTTTGATGTGAAAGAAGTGCTGGGCGTCAGTGAGACAGCATCCATCTGGATTATGGTGTGGGTCATCGGCACGGCGGGAGCGTGCTATGCGATTTTTGGCGGTCTGAAGGCAGTCGCCGTCTCGGACACCATCAACGGCATCGGGCTGATGGTCGGCGGACTGGCCATCCCGTTCCTGGGCCTACTGGCGTTGGGCGACGGCAGCATCTGGGCGGGACTGGATCAGATCATTAACAACCAAAACGACCGGATCAGCCCTATCGGCACGAGCGAATCCGCCGTGCCCGCTTCAACCCTGTTCACCGGTGTGCTCCTGTTGAATATCTACTACTGGTGCACCAACCAAGCCATCGTGCAGCGCACGTTCGGCGCCAAGAGTCTGGCCGAGGGCCAAAAGGGCGTGATCGCCGCCGCCTTCCTCAAACTACTCGGACCGCTCTACCTCGTCCTCCCGGGCATGATCGCCCTGGAGATGTTTGGTGACTCCCTCGGCAACGGGGATCGCGCTTATCCGCAGTTGGTCGCGGCCGTGCTCCCCCCCTACCTTGCCGGCACGTTTGGCGCCGTGATGTTCGGGGCGATTCTGAGCTCGTTCAACAGCGCCCTGCACAGCTGCTCCACCCTCTTTGGCTTGGATATCTACCAAGGGGTCATCAATCCCAAGGCCGACGGACGTCGCGTCGTATTCGTCGGCAAAATCTTCGGCACCGCGTTGGCCATCTTTGCCATGTGTCTGGCTCCGGTAATCGCCAACGCCCCGGACGGACTCTTCATCCTGATGAAAAAACTGGGGGCCGTCTTCAACGTGCCCATCATCGCCGTCGTCGTCATGGCCATGACGACCCGGTCCGTGCCCGCCTCCGCCGCCAAGATCTCCCTCTTCATGGGGATGGCCACTTACTGTGTCTTCACGTGGGTACTCGGTGAATCGCTCTTCGGCTACCAAATGCACTGGCTGCACTTTGCCGCGCTCAACTTCGCTTTTCTCTGCGTTTTCATGGCGGTGATGGGTCGTCTCAAACCCAGCAATGTCGTCGTGCAGTTCGCCGAGGACCTCACCAGCAACAACACCGCCTGGGGCGCGGTGAAAGTTGCGAGTACGATCGTGGTGTTGGGAACCGTCGGCCTCTACATCGGGCTCGACGTCATGGGATCATAGCTGGATCAGCAGCTGCGCCTGGGAATCAGCTGCGACCGCGGCGACGCCTTGGTAGACTTTGGCGTCCGGGCGCCCGGTGCCGACCCGGATCGTGTAGTTACCCGGCGCATACACCTTGGGTTGGTAGGTCCGGCCGTCGACCCGCAGCGTATAAAGAATTTCGCCGGTGGATTCCCGGATGACCTGCACCACCGGATCCGTCACGCCGGCGAAGGTGAGCGTCGGCAGGTAGCGCACCGCCTTGCGACCGTCGTTGTCTTCCATCGCAAAGGTCAGCGGCCAGCCGGGATACTGCTCACTGTCGCCCTTGGTGGCATCGGCGAACCGCGGCCAGCATTCCATCGTCGCGGTGCGGGTTGCTTTGTTGAAGCGCACCAAGCCGTAACCATCGGCGTAGTTGTCGGTGGGCAGACGCTCACGCTGGCGACTGATGAAGGTGTCGGGGTTGGCGTAGGCGAGCATCGAGATCTTATTGCCGAAGCCATCCTCATAGTCACCCGTCCACGGCAGCGGACTGCCTTCGACCGGATTGGGACCCGCCTTCTCATCCTCGGGCCACCACCAGCGGCCGTAGATGGTGTTGACGATGGCGGGATTCACAAAACTCACCGGTCCATCCCCCCAGTTCTCAATACCGTGTTTGGTGACCACGGAGATGTGTTGATCACCCGCCAAGTGAAAGGCCAAGCCACGACGCATTTCGGTCAGGGCGGCGTTGCGGCCCATCTGCGGCCAGCCGTTGCTGTCGAGATCAGCCAACAGCCGGTCCCGTTCGAAACCGTGCAGGTGAACGGCGCCGGCAAAGTTGGTTTGGGAAAGTACCACCTTCATCTCAGCGTCGGACCAATCCTGACTCCACTGGTGCAGGAAGGCGATCTGACGATCCCCCAACAGTTCCAGCTCAGGCAGATCGACGGCGTTCCGATCATACTTCGGATCGTTGATGTGGTCGGGTCGCGGGCCCATGTTGGGGATCTTGCCGTTGGGACCTGATTTGAATTTGCGGTCCTCGATGATGGCGAAGTCCACGCCGCCTACGTTGTAGCTCGTGTAGTAGACGCCGATGCCACGCGCGATGGGCGTGGGGTCAAACGCATCGGGCAAGTGCCAGGTTTGGCAACGTTCCACCATGTTTACGTATTTGGCCGGAAAGAAATAGCCGCCGTCATTGCCCACCACCAAGGGGGCTTTGATCCCGCCTTCACCCCAGAGATTGGGCTGACCGATATCATGGTCATCGGGAATCGTGACGGTGGGACGGTCCCGGAGGACTTCGCGGAACTGTCTTCCCCAGAGCAACCAGGCCGCGGTGTGTTCGCGGTGGTCATAGGATTGGTCACCGGCGAAGAAAAGGAGATCGGGATCCTGGCTGAGGATGTTGCGCACGATGTTGTCGCGATCACCGCGATCGTGACTCGAGTTGCAGGAAAGCGTAGCGACGACGATCTCATCCTGGTCACGGGGGTTGGCCCGGATCGTTCCTTCGAAACTGGCACCATTGGGATGGACCACGCGGTAAGGCACCGACTGCGACTCATCCCAATCTTCCAAGCGGAAGTGAGCCGACCAACCCAACTCGTAGACCCCGGCGGTGACCGCCGTCTGCCAGGCGCCATCGCGCTTGAACTGCAGCGCCACCTCGCGCGCTTCGTCGGGTCGCAAGGGATAGAGTTGCGCGGTCATTTTCAGCGTCGCGTCGTCGACGGTGTAGAGGGCAAAGGCCACGACCTCATCCCGCGGAACCTTGACCATGTCCAACCAGGCATTGCGGCCGGTGTGTTCCTTATCCCACCACTCGCCGGTGCTGGCGGTTTCGAGTTGGATCCATTCGGGACCAAACGGTTGGCTTTCGGCTCCGCGAGCGACCAGAGTCGAAAGCAGGGCGAGAAGAAGGTATGGCATTAGGGTCTTCATAGGGGCAAAAAAAGACAGGTTGTTGAAGTCATCCGCCGGGGCGAGCGCTTCGTTTTATTTCGTCGCTGAACCGATTGGCAGAAAGAACAACGGATCGACCACCGGGGCGGACAATTCGCGCACGGTGGGACCATCCTGCCAAGCGCAAGGCACACTCGTGGTGCGCGGATAAGCGGGGACGCCAAATTCATTCACTTGCAACGCAGACACCAACTGGTCGACGGCGACCTCGGTGAGCATGCCGTTGAGGTAAGGCACGCCGGCTGCGCTCACCCCCTCCACCTCGAAGTGATCCAGAAACACGTAGCCGAGCGACTCGGCATCAAAGGCTTCGATCTCCTGCAGGAGCTCATACCAACGACCGCCATAGCCGATAATCGCATCGGGTTTGGTTTTGGTGCGCCACTTCTTGATCACCGCCTTTTCCGGCGGCCCCACGTAGGGTTCGATACGTTGGGATTTCGGAAAAGGTCGGCCGACATCCCAGAAGCCGGAGGTGATAAGGTCGCGGGCCCGGGAATCGGTTTCCTGCTCCAGCATGAGTCCGATCTTTTTGTAACCCCGGGCCGTGAGCTGCGCCATGGCCAGGTGGATATTGCGGTAGTGATCGATGACCACCCGATGCATCGGCGGCTCAACCACGGAGTAACCGAGAGCGACCATGGCGAGCTTGTCGGGATTTATCGCAACCGCGCCGGTGACCTCGCGGTGAGGGCCGAACAAGGCCGCGCGAATGCCGCGGGCTTCAATGATTTTGCCCAACCGCTGTGGCGTAATGCCCTTCTCCTCCAACTCAAAGACTTCGATTCCGTAACCCCGTTCCTCGGCCCGTTTCTTGGCGTGTTGAATGGACGTGCGAATGTAGTGCTCCATGCCGGAGTCGGTTTTTTTGACCGGTAAGACAAAGGCCAGTACCTCGTGACCATCGCTCAACGACTGCTGTTTGAGCAGCGCCATCAATTCGGAGACCCGCGCGTTGCGGCGGTAACCGAGTTCATCGGCGATTTTCTTAACGCGTTCGCGAGTCTTTTCGGGGATCGACGGATCGCCCCGCATAGCCATGGAAACAGCGCCCAAGGAGAGTCCGGCTTTCTCGGCTATCGCCCGGACACTTGCTGCGCTTCTTTTCTTGGCCATGGGGGAGAAATAGCCCCAGCTTGGCCAAAAATGCAACGATGTTCTAAACGTTTCAACTGCGACCGACGTCGCGCCGAAACGAGCCGTCTAAAGCGATGACCTCCTAAACCTTATCGTAGACGAAGCGATCGATCACCTCGCCGGTGTCGTAGAGCAGACTGCGGGGATAGAACTTCTCGTCGAACGGCCGCGGGCGAGTCGGCCCTCCCCAGGAGGAGCGCCCGGTATCACGCCAGCTCCGGCGTCCCCAGTGCGGGCTGCGCAACACGTCGCGGGTTTCGCCCTGCCAAGCCAGAATGAGGTCGTGCAAGCGATCCCGCGTCGGTGCGAGGGAAGTGTCGTTGATGAGATTGTTAAGTTCGGCGGGGTCCGCCTCGAGGTCATACAACTCATCCTGATCCATGAGATTGATCGCGAGTTTATAGCGACCATCGAACACCGCCCGGATGGGGCTGAACGCCCCGAAACCATCGTGATCAAGTTCGAAGCGATTGAATTCAATGAACACGTGCTCATGGGTCGCATGGCTGGGATCCTTGCACTGCTGGAGGAGTGACTTGCCTTGCAACAACGGCGGGCGCTCCACCTCAAAAAACTCCAGGAAGGTGGGGACCAAATCGATGTGCGAAACCGGAGCCTTCGATACCGCGCCCTCGGGGGACGCTTCGGGCCAGCGGGCGATGAAAGGAATCCGGCAGATTTCGTCATACATGACCGGCCCCTTACCCGCCAAACGGTGGCTGTGAAACATGTCCCCGTGGTCACTCGTGTAGACGACAAACGAATCCGGCGTATGTGCGTCGATCGCCTGGATCACCCGCCCGACTTCGTAGTCACTGTAGCTGTTGCAGGCAAAATAGTTCGAGTTGCGATAAACCGGTCCGTTTTCGTCGCGAGACAACTCGGCATGCTTGTCCGATACGTGATGCGCCCACTCCCGTTGTGAGAGGGGTTTGGTCTCCAGAGGATCATCCCCGCTGGGTCCGAGAGGGAACTCGAAGTCGTCGAACGCACTGACAAACGGTTCGGGACAGATGAAGGGGTGATGCGGCTCATCGATCGAAACGATCAGGAAAAAGTCTTCGTCCTTGTGCTTCTCGATAAACGCTCGGGCACGATCCGCGATCCGGTGGGCGTGCGTGAAGTCTTCGGTGATCTCATGCTCGGCAACCTCAGCGGAACTCAGCACTCGGCGCGAGAGGCTGCGGGCCTGGTCGTCCGGCAACGAATCGAGGTAGTTCCGGCCGTCGAACCAGTAGTCGGGGTCCCAGCCGTCCGGGCAGCGACCGTCCCCGAAATAATCGGAGCCGTCCAGGTGCCACTTACCAACATAGCCGGTCTTGACGCCCTCTTCGCGCAGCCGTTGGCCCAGGGTGGGCAGATCGAGATGAGGAGCCTGGTCGTTGCCCAACACCCCGGTGGAGTGCGGGTAGAGGCCGGTCATGATCGCCGATCGTGCCGGTCCGCAGACGGGTGCACAGGTGTATCCGCGATCGAAGCGCACCCCTTGATCGGCGAGACGGTCGATATTCGGGGTACCCAGCGCCGGGTTGTTGGCGTAACAACCCACGCAATTGGCCCCTTGAGTATCGATCAGGAAAAAAACAGCTTGGCGGGGCATGGGGTAGGTCGAGCGGGGTTACCCGGCCGGATGCGCTTCGGTTGCATCCAAAAACGGGATCGCTACGAGACGATGGAACGAAATGGGTCACCACCTCCCTCCTCTTGAAACGTTCGGTAACCACTAGCCCGGAGCGAGGGTGTTCATATGTCCGGAACGCCCATGGATCTCTCCGGTCATTGCCGACAACACAATGCCGTTGATTTGGACTCCATTTTACGAATTCTGTTCACGCCTCCCCCCTCTACCCTGCCCTATGCTCAACCTTCATAACCGTTGTCTCCCGGCTGCACTGTGCTTCGGTCTGCTGGTCGCACCGGATCTCGCAGCCGAGCCGCGCACCGTCTATTCCCAAAATGAGGCGGCGAGAGAACATCACTTGTTCGTGGGCGCTGAGCTCCTGCTGCGTCAGGGCAACGAACTCGTGCCGGTCACCCGGATCCGGGGCAACGAGGCCCGGCTGGCGGATCCCGTCAACGACTACGTTTCCATTCGCAAATCCGACGGTTTGATTTGGCGCATGACCACCAAGGTCGCGGCGGTCTCGGGCAAAATCGAGGACCTCACCACGTCCCTGTCGAGTTCCGCGGAACTCGAGTCCTTTGCCAATCAGGCGCGGCTCCAAGCCGCCATGGATGACCAGGCCAGCCTGATCGAACAATCCCAGGGATCGCTCATGAGCGAAGCCGCCCAAGCCGAGCAGTTGGCCAATTCCGACGATCCTACCCAGCAGGCCATCGGGGAAGCGCAGTTGGCCGAAATCGGGACCGAGATGTCTGCCCTCGATGACGACATGATCAACGTGGATGCGATTAGTGAGGCCAACGACTTGAATGACATCAACTCACCCGAAGGCGGCCAGAACGACATTCTTGAGTTGTCCTTCCGGGTTTCCTCGGAAGTGGAGCTTCCGGCTGCTTATGTGTTCGTCGCCGTCCGGGTCTGGGCCAACGACCGCTACTTCGACACCAACTTTCATCGTCACCTCAGCAACATCGGTCCCAAGCCGCGCAAAGTTAGTTTCACG
>CAKZMS010000734.1 GCA_937128785.1 uncultured Opitutaceae bacterium
CCGAAACTGTCGGGTAACCCGGTGAACGTTTGGCTGCTCGGCATCTACACGCTGGTGATTTCCGGTATCTACGGCTGGCAGCTTATCTAGCCGCAGGTTCGGCCTGACATATTTTATGAAAGACACCCACAAGCCTACGACCGTCTATACGGTTGGCACCTTTGATTTATTACACGTCGGTCATCTCGCGTTGTTGGAATACTGTCACACGTTGGGTGATGTCGTAGCGGTGGGCGTAGCGGCCGATGCCGTGGTCAATTCCTACAAACCCAATGTTCCGGTAATCCCGCTCGCGCAGCGGGTCATCATGTTGGAATCACTGCGGTGTGTCGACATCGTGCGTCCGTATCATAGCCTTGAATACGTAGAAGGCTGCCGGGAACTGGACGCGGATGTTTTTGTCATCGGCGAAGACTGGGGAGCCAAGCCGCACAACCTGGCCGTGGAGGAATATTTGAAGGTTCGAGGAAAGCAGATTGTGCAGATCCTGTATGATCCGCGCACGTCCTCGAGCATCATCAAGCAGACGGTCATTGCGCAGTCGTTTGAAGGGCGATCCATCCGGCAAACTCCGGCCCGCTCCGGGATGATGCCCGACGAAACGGTTCCGACTTTGGCTGGGCGGTCGGATGGCTGAGGACACTCCTCTCGAGGGGGGCGAGTCTCAGTCCGACTGCTGGCCCGCCCGATAGGTTTGGATGCAGCCGATCAGGACCAGGCAGGGGGCGCCGCCAAAGAACCAGATGCCCAAACCCGCGAGAGGTGGGAGCATTAGGCAAATGATGCCCAGTCCGCCGATGACCACGCCCCATATCAGGAGGTAGCGGCCGCCGATCCGGTTGTAGCGATACCAGGCTTCATCCGTCTCCATGGCGGCGGCAAAACGCACGCCGTAAAGATCGTTGCGTTTGATTTTGCCTCGCAGGAGCGGGATCGCCAGTGCGCCAAAAACGACGGCGCACAGGATGTTTCCTAATCCAAGCCACAGGTTCAGCTCGGACACGGATCAATTCTCCTTTTTGAGGATTTTCCAGTGGAGCACAAACGCGGTCGCCACGTTGAGAATACCGAGCACGACCAGCGTGATGGCGCCTCCTTCGGCCCCTTGCCGATAGAGGAAGATGCCGAGGACATTGCAGAGGAGTCCAAGTAGGAAAAAAATCAGCCAAGTTCTCATGATCCGATCAGGGGTTCTTTTTCAGGAATCGTTTAACCGCGGCAGTCTGAGGCATGGAGGGGGCGGTGCCGGGCTTGGTGACGGAGAGGGCGGCGACGGCGCAACCGTGGCGGGCCGCGGCGGCGAGGTCGCCGTCATTTTCCAACAGGCCGGCGGCGAAACCGCCGACAAACGCGTCGCCGGCTCCGGTGGTGTCCACGGGCTTCACTTTGAATGCCGGCACCTCGAGATATCCGTCGGCGCGAGAAATGAAGCATCCGCGCTGACCGAGGGTGACGATGACGACCGGCACGCCGAAGGTGCCACAGAGTTGGTGCAGCTTGGCGGGAGGCAGTTTAAGCAGGGAGGCCTCGGTGAGTTTCTTGGGGGCGTCGGGTTGGAGCCGGTTGATGAGTTCGACGAACTCGGTCTCGTTGGGAATGAGAATATCGACGTGCTTCAGAATGCCCCGCTTGAAATCCGGCCGCATGGGGGCGGGGTTGAGAATCGTGAGGGCGTCGTTTTCCCGGGCCATCTTCAGCGCGGCGGCGGCGGCGGTCAGATTGGCCTCGAGTTGGGTGATGACGATCTCGGCCTCGCGGATGGCCTGGACCGGCAGAGCGGCTTTGGCGAGGCGGGCGTTGGCGGCGAGGCAGACGAGGATCTCGTTCT
>CAKZMS010000735.1 GCA_937128785.1 uncultured Opitutaceae bacterium
GGACTCGGCATCGGTGAAGGGTTCTTCGGCGAGGAGTTCCTCGACGGTGTAGAAACCCTCCTTGGTAGCGACGTCGGCGCGGACCCGGGCGACGGTCGCGGGTTTGACCGGTCCGGAGAATCCCCAGTGAAACGCGCTGCGAATGTAGGTCAGCACCGCGGCGATCTCCTCATCATTGTAGATCTGCTCGAAGCCGGTCATGGGGGGCACTCCATTGGCTGGGTCATAGGTGCGGTCGCCGACTTCGATCTTTCCGTAGATACCTTTCAGCACGAGTTTGATGAGGCGCTCCTCCTTGCCGAGCACCCACATATTGCGCCCTGCTTTGGACGTGTCGGTAAGGGGAGGATAGATGCCGGCAAGACCCTCCCCGTTGGGCTGGTGGCAGACGGCGCACGATGCGTCGCGGTTGTAGACGTCTTCGCCGAGTTTGAAGAGGCGCATGTCTTCGGCACTGAGATTGAGCACGGGTGGGGTATTGCTCACTTCCGGCGTCACGAATCGGAATTCCCCCGCGAGATACTGGGCCGCGGGTGAATCGGCAGCTGGTTGGCGAGCGGCGATGGCATCGCCCAACTGGGTGAAGACCGCTTCAACCCCGTGGGCCATGTCGAGGTCGACCGGCTGTTCGAGCGCGGCCAAAAAGGCTTCCGCGCCCTGATCGGCGTCGGCCAACCAAGTGGCCAAGGCGATGGCTTCGGTGCGGACGCGGGCGTTGTTGTCCTGAGCAGCGCGGAGGGTGGACTGCGCCACATAGTCCGGTGCGAGATCGAAGCGGGCATGGCGCATGATACGTACGGCGGCAGCCCGCAGATTCGGGTTGTCGTGAGTGAGTGCGCGCTCGAGCAGATCCGTATCAGGCGGTCCGTTGCCGGCCGTCACGAAGAGAGCTTCAAGCAGGCGCTCCGCCGGGGTGGCATCCAGGCCATCGGTGCGGCCGGCCCACTCACGCACCGCCGTGTTTACGGTTTCGGCGGGGTGGCTCCAGAGTTCGCGGCGGGAGCGAAGCCGGGCCTCCTGTTCGGGCGGGGTCAGGTTATTCAGCAGCGTCTCGGTGGTCGCGCCGGCGACTTGGGCGGGTTCAACGAAGGGGTTCTCTGTGGAAGTCACTCGGAAGATCCGGCCGTGTTGTTTGTCGCGGTTGGGGTCGCGGGCCGAGTGCTGCATATGGCCGACCAAGGCGTTGTGCCAATCGACGAGGTAGAGAGAGCCGTCGGGCGCGAATTCGAGATCGACCGGACGAAAATTCGGATCGGTGGCGGAAATCAGATCCTGGCGAAGCTCGCCGGTGAAACCGGAGCCGTTATCCTCCACGGTATGTTGTTTTACGCCGAGAAAACCGATGCTGTTGGCGACGAGAAAATCGCCGGTGTGCTCCGCCGGGAAGTGCCGTCCCGAGACGACCGCCGCCCCGCTGGTCGGTCGCACCGTGAGCGTGGTGAATTGACGGGTTTTGGGATGTTGTTTACCGAGGGGGAGACGGGAGGAGCGCGGGGTGGCCCAGTAGTTTTGTCCGTCGGAAGCGTCGGCGAGCAAGGGTTGATTCCACTCGTCAAACGCGAGCCCCCACGGGTTCCAGAACAGGGCCTGGTTGAACTTTTCGAGTCGCCAGGTGCGAGGCTCGTAACGCCAGATATGGGCGTCCACCCCGCGCTGGGTTCCGTAGGGGGTTTCGACCTGCGAATGCAGAAATACCCCCTCAAGCATGTAGAGGTCGCCGGTGCCCCCGGTGGTGAAGGCACCGATCGCGTGGTGCGTGTCGTGACTATCAAAACCGGTGAGAAGAATCTCGCGATGATCGGCGACGTCATCGCCGTCGGTATCGACTAATCGGATGAGCCGGGGTTGCTGGGAGACGATCACGCTCCCGTCCGGCTGGATGGCGAAACCGATAGGAAGGTGGAGTCCGTCCGCAAAGGTGGTCTGGGTGTCGGCGCGGCCGTCGCCATCAGTGTCCTCAAGGATGAGGATTTTGTCGTTGGGTCGCTCATCGCCGGGCCGGTAGTGCGGGTAGCTGGGCATGACGGCAACCCAGAGTCGTCCCTGGTTGTCGAACGTGAGCTGCACCGGGTTGGCCACATCGGGGAACATGGCCTCGCTCGCAAACAGGTTGATGGCGAAACCTTCGGGCACTGCGAATTTGGCCATAGCGTCAGGCTCGGGCAGGTAGTTGATGTCGCGATGGAAGTTGGTTTCGACCGGGGTGAGGGCGAGGGTCGCCTCATCATCGGCCTCGGCGATTTCGCCGCGGGCGGCGGCCCAGATGACAGGATCGCGCAGGTCGGTCATTTGGCGGATCTTGGTGAACTCCTCCGGGTAATTGAAGTCACCGAACGGCTGCCAACGCCGGCCGAAGGCATGCACGCCGTTGGGCATCCGATAGTCGTTGTCCCAGAGCCAGTTTTTATCGTCGATGGCAGCGAGGAGGCGGGAGGAGGCTTCACCGGCGGCTCCGAGCAGTTGCTCGCTCAGGAAGGTTCCGAACCGTTCGTAGCCCGTGGCGTTGAGGTGGCAGCCGTTGAGGGTCAGGTAGTCTGCGGATTCCGTGAACCACGCCATCGAGGGATTAAATGCGTCGATGGCCCCAACCTGCATTTCCTGCGCGACCGCGAGGAGGGCTTTGGTGTAGGCCGCGAGGTTTTGGTTTTCGGCGGTGCCGTCGGGCAGGTCATCGGTGGCGGACCGGTCCTCGAAGGCGATGGGGCTCACGAGGACGATTTGGGGGGGCGTGCCGCCGGTGTAAGCGCGGGTGCGGGTGTGCCGGATCCAGGCGCGGAGCTCGGCTTTGAAATTGGGAATCCCGGGCGGGCCCGCGAATGATTCGCTGTAGCCGAAGAACCCGAGAACGATGTCGGCCCCGACGATGGTCAGCCACTCATCGGGATAGGGGAAGTGGCCTTCGCCGCGATGAGCCAGATGATCGGGATGGAAACGTTCGGCGCCGGGAAAGGCCCAGGGCGTCTTCCGGCCGGCATGAGGCCGCAATCCGGCGGTGAAGCCGGAACTGGCGAGGTGGCGCACGTGCAGCTGATACTCGGGGAAAGCGCTCTGGGCAGCAGCCTCGAAGCTGCCGTGATATTGCAAACGCTCGCCCAAGCCGCTGCCAACAACGGCGATAGTCGAACCAGGAGCGGGTTGGAGAGGGAGGGTGACGGGCTCGATGATGGGAGCGACGATCTTGGCCTGAGGGTGGTGCGGTCGGCCCTCGCCGACTTCGTGTGCCGGGAAAAAGTCCTCCGGGTGATGCCCGGGTTTGTAGGCGTCGCCGAAACCGGAGTTGTTGGGGGCGTAGGTTCCCACGGTTTCCGTGTTCACTCCTTCAGCCGGAATGATGTCCTCCTGTCCCAATGCCCATAGGATACCTTGCAACGCGACCCGCCGCATCGACGGAGTCTGAAAATCGTAGGGATGTCCGAGCGTGGTGGAAAACACCCGGGCGGGTTCCTTGCCAAAGAAATGGCTACCGGTCCACGCGACGGGGTTGTTAAGCGGAAAGCGGTCGAGGCGGTCGTTCTCCGCATGGTTCGAGCGGAGGGATTTGCCGTTGAGCAAAAACGAGGGATTCCCGGCGACGGTGTCGCCGCCACCTTGCACGTGATAGAGCCAGGAATAAGCGGCGAAGGGCTCGACGCCGCGCAGGATCGGATGGTCGGTTTGCGACGACTCGAGCGTCACCTCCGTCAGCGGATCGTGTCCGTCGGAGAAATGGCCGTGGTGGGTGATCCATTTTTGGCCGACCAAATCGCGGGTGAGATCGCCGTCGCCAAAACTGTGGATGAACGTGGGGTCCGGCTGGCTGCCCCAGTCGGCCCACGGGGAGCCGGTCTCGAAGCGGAAGGCGTGGGTGGAGGTGCGGAAGGCGACGACCGGTTTACCGGCCGCGAGGAAATCGAGCACGTGCTGAAACGTCTCCTCATCCGGGCGGCGAAACCGCAGGAATAATACCATCAGATCGGCGTCGGCCAGTTGCTCGGTTCCGGTGAGCGATGCGGCGGCGTTGGGGTCGACGAAACCGTGTGCATCGACCGAAAAACCGACGGACACATCGAAGTCGAAATCACGCCGTAGGATCCGGGCGAGCATGGGCATTGACTCTTCGGACCGGTATTCCTCGTCACCGGTGAGGAACACAATCTTGGGCTTTTCTTGAGCGAAGACGGAGGTCGCCGTTACGAGGCAAGCGAGAATCAGGGTAAGGGTTTGGGGCACGATTTTCAATGGACTAAGGGGCGCGGCAGGCGGGATGAGGCAGAAGGGGGGAGGGGGGGAGATGGTTTGCGCAAAGCTAGATGAACTACCTGAATCTTTTCTAGAAGCTCGTATTATTGGTGCATCTAGCGAAAAACAGCTACCAG
>CAKZMS010000736.1 GCA_937128785.1 uncultured Opitutaceae bacterium
AACTGGTGTTCCGCTTCAGCGACAGTAAGGCCGAGCATCTTACAGGCGTAAGGAATCGCCATGGCATCGAGATCACCAACCCGGTTGTTCTGCGGCAGGCCGCTCTGCGGGCTGAATCCCATGCTCGTACCAATGGCGACTCCGCTATGGATGCCGGTCACGGAACTGCTGCCACCAAGGTGACAGGACAACACGCGCAGAGGTGCGCCGTCGAATTCACCGGGACCACGGACGTAGAGCTCCTGGGCTCGCTTCGCGACATCATCCCGGCCGAGTAATTCAGCCGTCCGCTCCGCGACGAACTTGTGGCTCGCCCCGTGGAAGCCGTAACGACGGATACCGAGATCGCGCCAAGCCTTCGGAATCGCGTAATGCGAAGCGGCGGGTGCCACCCACTGGTAAAACGCGGTTTCGAACAACGCCACGCGACGCACCTGGGGACAACGTTGCGCGAAGCAACGAATGCCTTCGGCGTAAGCCGGGTTGTGCGCCGGGGCGACTTCTTTGAAACCGTCGAGGGCGGCGAGCACCTGGTCGTCGGCATCGACACAGCCACTGAGATCTTTGCCGAGCACGGTCTTGAAACCGACGGCATCAAGCTCGTCGGCCGAGGCCAGGTGTCCGTCGGCCACCAGCGACGCCAACATCTCATCGATGCAAGGCGTATACTCGGTGACCCGCTCGAACCCGCCACTGGCGAGCATCGAGGCACCCTCCCCCGTCATATCGAACAAGCGATACTTGAAAGAGGTGGAACCGAGGTTGGCGACGAGGACCTTCATGCGGCGGCGGCGAATATCAGGGACGGGGAGGGAACGTTATCCAACCCAGCTGCCGAGTTTGCTGAGATCGTCGTGCGGACGCGGGATCACCTGCACCGAGACGACTTCGCCGACTTGGGAAGCGGCTTCGGAGCCGGCTTCGACGGCGGCCTTCACGGCGGCGACATCACCGGTGAAAAATCCGGTCACAAATCCTGAGCCGATTTTTTCCCAGCCGTTCATGGTGACGTCGGCCGATTTAAGGGCGGCGTCAGAGGCTTCCATGAGGCTGATGAGCCCCTTGGTTTCGATCATTCCAATTGCTTGTTTAGCCATTTTTTTGGGTCTTTCGCTTAAGGGTTAGGCGCCGAAGTTCTTGAGGAGCTCTTCGTGGGGACGGGCGATGACGTTGGACGAGACGAGCTCGCCGACGCGGTTGGCGGCTTCGGCTCCGGCTTCCACCGCGGCCTTCACACTGCCGACGTCTCCCTTGACGAGCACGGTCAGGAAACCGCCGCCGATGGAGATTTGTTTAACGAGCGTAACGGACGCGGCCTTGGCCATTGCGTCGCTCGCCTCGATGGACCCCGTGAGGCCCTTGGTTTCGATCAATCCGATTGATTCACTCATGATATGGTTGGATTTGGGTTTGGCTTACGTTGATTTGCAGAAATTCGGGTATATCCGAAAAAGTGTTACTTAATGAGTTCGCAGGGCACGTCCGGACCGAGCCCGCAGGCGTTGGCTTCGTCGGTGTCGATGTGCACCTCGAGTTTGAAGGCGGGTTCGACGCGGACAAAGATGCGGTCGAAAGTCACACCGAGCTCTCCGCCGACACGCAGCTTCAAGTAGCTCTTGTTCTCCACGCCGTAGAAGGCGGCATCGGCGGGTGCCATGTGTACGTGAGGGGCGGCGCGGATGACGCCTTCGGGCATTTCCAAGAACCCTGCCGGGCCCATCAGCATGCAGCCGGGGGTGCCAGCGATGTTGCCGGAATTGGTGACGGGCACCTTGAAGCCGAGCGAAATGGAATCGGTATAGGCGAGCTCGACCTGGTTAAAGTCACGGCACGGTCCGAGAATGCGCAGATTGGAGATCACGCGACTGCGCGGGCCGATGAGCGTCACGGATTCGTGCGCCGCATACTGCCCTTCCTGATAGAGCATCTTCATCGGCTTCAGCTCGTATCCCTTACCGAAAAGCGTCTCCACCGCCTCCTGCGACAAGTGGCAATGCCGGGCACTGGAATTCACAATGAGGGGATTGGGGCCCTCCTTGGTTACCGGAGTCACCAAACCCGCTTGGCGGGAAAGGCTGGTGCGGACCAGTTGCTCTATGACGGCTCGATTGAGGGTAGAATTCATGAAACCACGAGTGGATAAATGTGGATTTGAGGTACTTAAAACCCAACTTATCCCACATTTAGTCAACATATTTGTTGAATTTACCCAATTTAACCCAAATGTGACGCGACGATATGCTCGCCCCGCAACGTCAACAGGTGATCCTTGCCTTGCTCGAAACCCGGGGCACGGTGCGCACGGTCGACCTAGCGGAAGAGTTTGGCGTGACCGACGAAACGATCCGCCGGGATCTGCAGGCACTCTCCGAGGAGCACGAATTCAAGCGGATCCACGGCGGCGCGAGCAGTGTGACCGGCCGTCCTCGCCTCCAGTCGTTTAATGAGCGGCAGTATCTGAACATCGCTCAAAAGGCAGCCATCGCGGCAAAGGCCCTCGAACTTATCGAACCGGGGAAGACTTATGCCTTCGACAGTAGCACCACAGCATTCGCACTCGTGAGCCGACTGCCTGACCTCCCCTACCGCGTCGTGACGAACTCCTTCGCCGTGCTGGAACACGTCACTCGGCTCCAGGAAGTGGAGGTGATTTCGGTAGGTGGCCGCTACCACCCCAAGACCCACACTTTTGTCGGCGGTGAGACCATCGATGTATTGCGACGCCACAACGTTCATACGGCCTTTATCTCCTGCATTGGCTATGACGCAGACCGTGGAGCGAGTGAAGGCTTCGAGGAACAGGCCACGTTCAAGACCCGACTGGTGCAGTTCGCGGAAAACGTCACCCTGCTCATGGACTCCAGTAAACTGGGCGAGAGGTCCGAGTATTTCTTCGCTGAGCCCCAACAGCTGGATGAACTCATCACCGATGACGGAGCCGATGCCACGCTCATCGCCGACGTCCGCCGGACCTTGCCCAAGGTCACCCTCGCCCCGACCGCATCGAACTGATCGATTCAACGTCGATGGATCGGGTTTGGGCGGCTAGCAGACTTGCCGCCCTACCTTCCTCATGGAGACTATCCGTTGGTTTCTGCCCCTTTTGGTCGCCCCGCCCCTTCCACCCCTATGACGCTCACACCCCTTGATTGGACTGCCCTCATCGCCGCCTTCGGCCTGCCGGGTTCATTGGCGAAGGCAGAGCCGTATGGTTCCGGGCACATCAACGACACCTATGCCGTCACGCTCGATCAGGACACGGGCCCGCGTCGCTACA
>CAKZMS010000737.1 GCA_937128785.1 uncultured Opitutaceae bacterium
TATCCTCGTTATTTTTCCGAAACCGGCCCACGTCCGAGTGCCCGGACCAGCGCACGCGGCGAGCATTGGCGGTCTCACTCATCTTTGGCTTGGTGGTCCTCCGGGATGTCGGGTTTCAACGACACTGAGGGGTCGTCGAGCAAGGTGGCGAATTCGAAGTCGATGAGGCAGAACTGACCATCGGTATTTCGGTAGGTGATGTTGCGCAGGAACGGATCCTCGTGGCGCACGCCGTATTGCTCAAGCTGCGCGAAGAGGCTCTTAATCTTCTTGTCGCTCAGGTGCTGCACCCGGGTGCCGCAATTCGAAGTGACGACCTTTTTCTTATCCCAGTCGACTTCGATCAATTTGGGCACAAATGGACAGTTTTGCTTCCCCAGATGCTCCAAAACAGCCACTTCGGTCCGCATTCGTTCGTCGGCGCGATTGTCCCGGTAGGTTTTGTGGACCCGACCGTCGTATCCGATGTGCACGCTGGCGCGGCGAGTGTTTTTAGCTTCGGGCATGATGGAAAGTGCGACTGCTCGGGTATTTGAAGATTTTTATTACGTGGGGGCGAATGAAAATACCGACCATTTCACATGAGTATTATGAATTTTGTTTCTTCATGGCACATAAGGTGCTCAATTTGAGGGGAATTGGCCTGTCTTAGGCCGATGTTTCCTTGTCGAAGACACCTCCGTCGGCGGCAGCAAACCAGCAATCCTTCTTATTCGATACTGACCCTTAGAAATATGGCCAAACTGAAACTGGAATACATCTGGCTCGACGGTTACACCCCCGTCGCAGGCCTCCGCGGAAAAACCAAGATCGTCGACGGCGATCCGGAAACCCTGACTCTCGAAGACTGCCCGATGTGGGGCTTCGACGGCAGCTCGACCAAGCAGGCCGAAGGCAGCAGTTCCGACTGTCTCCTCAAGCCGGTGGCGTTGTTCCCCGACTCTAGCCGCACCAATGGCTTTATCGTCATGACGGAGGTACTCCTCCCTGACGGCTCACCTCACCCGACCAATGCTCGCGCCACCATCGTCGACGATCCTGACACTTGGTTCGGCTTCGAACAGGAATACTTCTTCTACCAGGACGGTCGCCCCTTGGGCTTCCCGGAAGGTGGATTTCCTCCTCCTCAAGGTCCTTACTACACCGGGGTTGGCTTCGGTAGCGTAGGCGACATCGCTCGCACCATCGTGGAAGAGCATCTCGATCTGTGTATCGATGCCGGCATCAACCATGAAGGCATCAACGCCGAAGTGGCCAAAGGCCAATGGGAGTTCCAGATCTTCGGTAAGGGTTCCAAGAAAGCCGCCGACGAAATGTGGGCCGCTCGCTACCTGCTCCTCCGTGCTGCGGAGAAATACGGCGTGGACATCGAGTTCCACTGCAAGCCGCTGCTCGGTGCTTACGACGATCCCCTCGACTGGAATGGCTCTGGCATGCACTGTAACTTCTCCACGAAGTATATGCGTGAAGTTGGTGGCGAACCTTACTTCCTGGCCCTCATGGATGCCTTCTCGAAGTATCGTGAATAGCACATCGCGGTTTACGGTCCGGACAATCACCTCCGCCTCACCGGTCTCCACGAGACTCAGTCGATCGACCAGTTCTCCTGGGGTATCGCCGACCGTGGTGCCTCCATCCGCGTGCCGCACAGCTTCAAGGAGGCCGGTTGGAAGGGTTATCTCGAGGACCGCCGTCCGAACTCCGCCGGTGACCCTTACGCGATCGCTTCCCGCGTGCTGCAGACGATCGCCACGGTGCCGACCGAGTAAGATCACCCCTCTTAGCCACCGGCTATCGCAACGATTTCAGCACCCCGCCTCGGCGGGGTGCTTTTTTTGGTGTCGCCGGATGGGGGGCGGGCGAGTTTGGGTCGAAGGATGAAGCTGCCCGAGGTCAAGGTGATCGCCCGCTGGATTGACCGGCTGATCGCGATCCTGTGGGTGGGCAACCTGGCTTGGGTTACCTGGCAACTTGGGGGAGTTATGCCCGCTACCATGGTGGTCGGCCTACCGTGGGCCTCCGGGCTCGCGGGATGGGTTGCGCTGCGATGGTGGGTGATTGCGCCCACGGGGGCACCGCGCGGCTGGTGGATTCCCTTGCCGCTGCTGGCCTGGGTGACATGCCACATGCTCGGACTAGCCGAGCTCCCCAGCCGGGGTTGGTTACACGGATGGCACGTCTGGAGCGGCTTGGCGGCTTACTGGTTGGGTCTACACTTGGCCCGGGATCGGAAACTCTGGCCCATGGTCATGACCGGGGTCGGGGTTATTACCCTCGGTATCGCCGGGGCGGCAGTGTATCAGCGAATGGGGGATGCGACTTGGTTGCCGCTGGGGCGGATTCAAGTGGAGCAGTATCGGGGGCGATCGGCGGGCACTTTCGGATATCCGAACGCCATGGCTGCTTGGATGGCGATCGTGTTGCCGGTAGCAGGAGCCTACGCTTTCAGACCGAACGGGGGGAAAACGGGCGCGCGCGTGTTCGCCGCGATCGTGATGGTTGGGGCTCTCGTGGGGATCGGCCTGAGTTATTCTCGCGGGGTGACGCTTGCGGTCATCACAACGATGGCGGTCTTTTGGTTGATCAAGGGAGGCTGGACCTTGCCCCGTCGAATTGGTGTGATCGTGGCGCTTGGAGCAACCTTGGCCGGTCTCGTCTGGTGGGGCTACCAAGGCAATGCCCAGGTGCAGCAACGGGTGGGTTCGTTCGTTGAGCATAAGGGAGAGCGCATGCGTCCTTTACTTTGGGGGATCGCATTCGATTTGTGGCGAGATCGCCCCTTGGTGGGGAATGGGGGAGACAGTTTTGATGATCTGATGGAGCTCCACCGCCCCGAAGGATTGTGGGAGTCTGCCCGGTATGCGCACAACGACTACCTCAATGGCCTCAGTGATTACGGTTTGGTCGGAGCGGGACTGGCTCTCTTTGCCTGCGTGATGTTCACGCGGCAGGCATCGCAAAATCGAACCAATCACCCGGGACTAATGGTTGGTCTGGCAACGGTGATGGTGGCGATGGTAGTTGATTTTCACCTCCAGTTCGCGGCGATCTGGTGGCTCTTGGCCATGGGCATGGGGTGCTTGGTGGCGACAGAGGCACAAAGACGAAATCGAAAATTTACCAATTCTAAACAGGGATTCTTGACCGGGTTGGGAGCTGGGATCGCGTTGATTTGTTGGGTGCTGCCCTTGGCCCTGTCGGTTCCGACTCTTGAAGCCGAGGAGTTGCGCTGGCGGGCTCGGGAGAAGCTGGATGGACTAGGGGGAGAGATTCGCCCCGACTCGATCAAACCGGTGGCCTCGGCCGCAGTGGACTCGCTTCGTCGAGCGGTGGCGATTGATTCTCAGAATGAGAAGGCATGGCAGGATCTTTCCTATGCACTTTCCCTGCAGCGGTTTGGCCAGTCTGAATACCGGCACGAGATGGGAGTGGAGGCCGAGTTTGCGGCGAGGGAAGCACTACGCGCCAGTGACCGGATAGCGGAGCATTGGTTGCGTCTCGGGGTGGCGCTTGATATGCAAGGGCGGTGGGCGGAGGCGGGGCCGGCGTTTGGTCGGGCGATATCCCTGGCCCCCCGACAGCCGGTCATGTGGTATTATCAGGGCTTTCATTTGAGTTTGAAACCTGCCACGCACGAGTTGGCTAAGGCGGCTTTAGCCACTTGCTTGCGTCTTGACCCATGGTATGACCAAGCAAAGCTGCTTAGAGCCGAATTGGAGCGCACTCCGTAGGCCCATCCCCCCTCATTTCTCATGCGCAAACCACTCTCTCAATGGCTCCTCGGAGCAGGTCTCTTTATCTTGGGTGCCGCCTCGGCGACAGCCCAAGTGCAACAAATCACTTTGACGCGGATTGGCCCCACCGTGGAGGTAACGGACACCTCGGGTGAGCGTCCCACCTTTGAGGCCACAAACAATGGCACGGAGGTTTATGAAGAGGATCTCATCGTAACCATTGGTGAGGGCTCGCGGGTGATCCTCGTTTTCTCCAACGGTGCCACCATCAACGTCGGACAAGATTCCCAGGTGGAGATCCGCCAGTTTGCGCAGGATCCGTTCTCAAGTGACTATGCTTTTGGCGAAGCGACCACCGAGCCGGCCAATTCTAATTCGCAGACCCGCATCCATCTGACACAAGGTGAACTTATCGGCAACGTGAAGAGTCTCAATGAAGGCTCAACTTTCGAAGTATCCACCCCGGCGGGAGCGGCCGGTATCCGCGGCACCACCTTTCGTGTGGTTTTCCGACCTTCGGATGACGGTGGGGCGTTCTTCACTGTAACCACCATCGAGGGTGACGTGTTGGTCTCAACTTTGGATGGGACGCTCGCCGATGCTCCCATATCGGTCACCGATCAACAGGAAATTGAGATCTTGGTGGAGGTGAATGATGAAACCGGGGAGGTCACCGTCCTTACGCCGACCAGCGAGATCACCACCACGACCGCTGCCCCCGAGACTGTCGCGGCGGTAACCGAAGTCGTGCAGCAAGCGGCAGAAGAGGTCGCGGCCATCGTGCTCGATGCGATTGCACCCTCAGGGCCTAGCGGCGATGGAGAGAATACAGGTCAAGGTAACCCCGAAGAGGGGGATGAGGATACCCCAGGGCAGGACCAGCAAGGGGAACAGAAAGACGGGGACCCGTTGCCACAGTCTGAAACCGATCAAGGATCTCAGTTTCAGGGAGGAGCGGGCTAGTGTCCGATTGCCCGTGATGCACAACGCCGCGCGGTTCCTGATATCTCAATTTTTCCAGATGACCAACCGCTCGTGAATCGGTCCCGTTTGAAGGCAGCCGGCTTGGTGCTGGCGCTGTTTCCGATTCCGATTCTTTGGTGCCTGGCGCAGGCCCGTGGCTGGCTCGATCGAGCGGAGAACTGGTCGACTGATATCCGGTTTGCCCAACGCGGTGAGCTGCCCAGCCCGGCCAAGATCGTTTACGTCGACATCGACGATATCAGTCTGGACGCCAAAGAAATCGGAGGGTGGCCCTGGAGTCGCCACTATATTGCCCAAGTCTCCAAGACCCTCGTCGAGCAGGCGGGGGTCAAGGCGGTCGGTGTCGATGTGGTATTGTCCGACTCCGGTATCTCGGAGGTCGCGGACCGTCAGCGGATCGTGGAAGGTAATGTGGAATTGGCCCGGTTTCTATGGCCGAACCCGCCGGTGATCTTGGCTGCCTCCTTTTCGGCCGACCAGTATCGGGACATCAATGGCGAGGTGTTTCAGCGGAGGCTGCCGGTGATCGCGGATGGCCTTCCCCCGGTGGATGAAATCGAACCACCCGAGGTGCCGAGTTTTATGGTGGGGCGTCAGTTCCCTTTTTCCCCGGCTGGGGTAGGGATCATCGATATTGAGGACGGGGTGACGCGCCGAGTGCCGCTTTTCGCACCGTCCAACGTGCGCACCTACTATCACCTCACGGTTGAGCTGCTGCGGCGCTACTGGAATCTGGGACCCGACGGGGTTCGGGTTACCGGCGATTACCTCGAATTTGTAGATCAAAACGGAGAGTTGATCGCCGAGGTGCCGTTGGAGGATCAGCAGTTTTTGGAAATCAACTGGTTCTCCAAATGGATCGCGCCCGAGTTGAAGCCCCGGATCAGTTTCAAGGACGTATATTTCTACTCCCTGAATCTTCAGTCAGAAAACCCTGAGGCCGTGGAAAGTGCCCGCGCCTTTTTTGATCAGGATGCGTTCAAGGATTCGATCGTGCTGATTGGCCCGGTATCCCCGCTCATGCAGGATCTGGCCCCCACGCCATTCGATTCCAGTCCGGTGCCAAAGGTCGGGGTGCACGGCAATGTGCTGAAAACGATTCTTTCGGATCTGTATCTATCCCGCATGCAACCGATGCAGGTTTACGCGCTGGTTTTCCTGCTGACGTTCATTGTCGGGATCATGAGCGTGTGGGGAGGAGCGAGTGCGATCGGAGCCCGGGTATTGGCGGCGCTGGTGCTGGGAGGCTACACGTGGCTGTGCTTTCATTTTTTCCAAACTCTACATTTGGTCCTGCCGTTTATTGCTCCGATGGGTTCGGCCCTCAGCACCTCGCTCGCCGCCGCCGTGTGGCAGGTGGTGGAGGAGCAAAAGGCGAAAGGCAAAATCCGGGGCATGTTCGGCACCTACCTTTCGCCGGCGGTGGTGGATAACATGGTCGAATCGGGTCGGGATCCTGAACTCGGCGGGCACGATTCCGAAATCACGGCCTACTTCTCTGATATCCAGAGCTTCTCTTCGTTTTCGGAAGTGCTGACGTCTTCGCAGTTGGGAGACCTGCTCAATGAATACCTCACGGTCTGCACCGATATCATTCAGGAGGAGGGTGGCACCCTCGATAAATACATCGGTGACTCAGTCGTGGCCATGTTTGGCGCCCCGGTTGGTTTGGAGACTC
>CAKZMS010000738.1 GCA_937128785.1 uncultured Opitutaceae bacterium
CGAAGCGCAGCTGACCAATCGTGCGGTTGTTGTTGACCAACGGATTCTCCAAGCCACTCCCGGTGAACAGCCCCTGCGTGGTCGAGCTGTTGGGTTCATTGCCGCCACTCCAATTACCGTTGCGACCGAAGTTGTCGTTGCCGCCCGAGTCGGAGGTGAGCCTGACCCACGTCCTCACCCCGCCGGTCCACGTCAAAACCTGAGCATAGGCATCTGCCGCTGCGAAAATAACGCAGCAGAGCACGATAACTTTCGATTTCTGCACGGCAGGCACGTTTTCAGAGGATAAAGCAGGGTCATCCCCCTATAATTTCAACTAAATGGCAATAAGGGAATATCCGCCTGCCCGCGGTCAAATCCCCGGCAATATTGCCCTTCAAATCTCAATCATGCCCTTGAGCAGGGCGGGGTCCTTCGAGATCTCTTCGAATTTCTCCGGCAGGTCTGCCAAGGCTACGCGGTGGGTGATCCACGGCGTAGTGTCGATGCGTCCATCTTCCATCGCGGCGATGATTGAGGTAAAGGTCTCGGGCAGGGCATTGCGACTCGCGCAGACCGTCAGCTCGCGGCGATGAAAATTCGGGTCGTTGAAGGCGAGCTCGCCTTGAAAGAGACCCACATAGACGATCCGTCCGCCGTTGGCGGGTAATTCGAACGCACCGGCCATTGATTTTGGGTTACCGGTGGCGTCGATCACGATGGTGGGCAGGTCGCCGCCGCCGATCTTGGTGAGCTCATCGGCCGCACCTTCCCCGGCCATCACGGTATGGGTGACTCCCATTTGATCCAGACAGAAGCCCATCCGGGATTCACTGATGTCCATCACGGCGACCTTCGCTCCCGTGATGAGGGCAAACTGAATCACGCTCAATCCGATGGGGCCGGCGCCGATGACCAAAATGAAATCGTCCGAGGTCGGTTCGGCCCGCTCGACGGCGTGCGCGCCGATACCGAGGGTTTCGACCAAGGCGAGTTGATCGTAGGCGAGTTTCTCCGAACGGTGCAGCTTGCGGGTGGGCACGGCCAGAAGATCGCCCATGCCGCCATCAGTCTGCACGCCGAGCACCTTGAGGCTGGTGCAACAGTTGGGTTTGCCGCGACGGCATGCGATGCAAGTGCCGCAATTCAGGTAGGGCTCCACCGAGCAGCGGTCGCCGGCCTTCAGCCCGTTGGGCGTGTCACCCGGATCAATCACTTCGACGCCCAATTCATGACCGAGCACGCGGGGATATTCAAAAAACGGCTGACGGCCGGTGTAGGCGTGGAGGTCCGTGCCGCATACTCCGATCCGGTGCACGCGCACCAGCGCTTCGCCGGAGCTTATCGTGGGCTCTAGAGCCGTGGTGGTGCCGGTGAACTTCCCGGGTTCCTGCAAAGTGACTTGGCGCATCAGGCGGGAATGAGCTCGTCGCGGTTTTGCGGCAAACCCCGAGTGAAGTTGTGGTTGTGAATGGGCGCGAGGATCTCCTGCACCCGGGCCATGATTGCTTCGTCAACCGGTTCCTCGGCGTAGCGAATGTTGGCTTCGATATTCTCCGGGCGAGACGTGCCGACCAAGGTGGTGGTCATGCCGGGATGGGCGACGCAGAATTGCACGGCGAGTTTCACGATATCCACCCCCTCCTTCGCGCAGAAATCCACCGCCTGCTTCGCGGTTGCAATCATGGTGGGGGTGGCGGGGTGCCAGTCGGGAACTCCGCGGGGAGTCAACAGCCCCATGCCGGTGGGGGAAGCGTTGATCACGCCCAGTTGCTTAGATTCGAAATAGGGGAGCCAATCCGCCAGGGCGGTGTCGTTGAGCTCGTAGCGGCAGAATGAGAGCACGGTCTCCACGATGCCCGGTCCGACCTGATCAAGGACGTTGGCAAAGACTTTGAGTGGCAGGCCCGTGATGCCGATGTGACCGATGCGGCCGGCGTCCCGGAGTTTGACCAGAGCGGGCAGGGTTTCAGTCACGATTTGGTCGGGCTCCGCAAATTCGATGTCGTGGCACTGCAGCAGATCGATGTAGTCGACGCCCAATCGGGCGCAGCTCTCATCGAGACTGCGGGTCACGCGTTCAGCGGAGAAATCGAACTCCTCCTGGCCGTATTGACCGACCTTGGTGGCCAGATAGTAGCGATCGCGATCCACGCCCGCGAGGGCCTGACCCAGCACGGTTTCGGCCTTGGTGTCACCGTAGTAGGGCGACACGTCGATGAAGTTGATGCCGTGGTCCAACGCTGTATGCACGGTGCGGATACCATCGTCCTGATTGATTTGACCGAACACGCCGCCCAAGGGGGACGCGCCGTAGCTGAGAACGGAAATTTCCAGACCGGTATTACCGAGAGGACGGTATTTCATAACTTCACAAAATGAGACAATACGAGGGTCTGAGAAACCAATACACCCCCGCGATCCGCAAAGGAGTGGGCGGTTAATCAGTTAAGTTTAATCGGGGGCAAATCGGCCCTGTTTTCCCCTCACTTCCCGGCACTCCAACCGCCATCCACCACGAGGGTGCTGCCGGTCACCATCGCGGCACTGTCGCTGGCCAAATAAAGGGCGGCGGCCGCGATCTCCTCCGGTTGGGCAAGCCGGCCGTTGAGTTGGGTGGAGCTCATCTCCCGGTAGGCGGCTTCCGGGTCGGGATATTCGGCGATGCGGGCCTTCAAAAACGGCGTTTCCACGCGACCCGGGCAGATGGCGTTGAAGCGGACACCGGTGTGGGAATGATCGAGGGCCATGGCTTTGGTCATGCCCACGACGGCAAATTTGGAGGTGGTGTAGGCTACTCGGTCCCGGAGTCCGACGATGCCGCCGATCGAAGCAAGATTGATCACGCTGCCCGATCCGCGCTCGAGCATGCCGGGGACGAGAGCCCGGCAAAAGTTGAACGGCCCGCGGACATTTACCGCGTGAAGGCGATCCAAGTCTTCGGCCGTCGTGGCGGTCAGATCGCCCACGTGTCCGATGCCCGCGTTGTTCACGAGAATGTCCGGACAGGGCTCGTCGGCCGCCCAGGCCGTCACGGCTTCGGCATCGCTCACATCGAGGGATGAATAACCGGCCTCGCCGCCTTGGGCGTTGATACCGGCGGCCACCGCTTCGACGGCCGGTGCGTCCCGGTCAATCAAATGCACCCTGGCGCCGTGAGCGGCCAAGGCCTCGGCGATGGCCTGGCCGATGCCGGAACCCGCCCCCGTGACGATGGCGGTTTTGTGATCGAGACGGAATAGGGGTGAATCAGCCATGGACGGTTTCCGATCATGGTGATTCTGCATCACATGCCAATCGCAGGATTGAGCCGATTAGCCGGCGCTAATTCCGGCGAGGAAGTCATCGTAGCTGGCGACCGCCTCGAGGGACTGGCTGACCGTGGCGCACGTCCCTGCCGGAGCCACCCCGGTGGTTTCAGCGAGGAAGATGATGTAGCCGGCCACCCGTTTGGAGTAGGCGAGGCGCGCTTCGTCGCTGATGGAGTAGAACCGGGCCCGTTGTTGGTAGCCGGCCGGTGAGTGATCGCCCAGGGCTGCTTTCTCCGGCGTGCCGTTCGCGGCGAGCACGTAGAGGAAGTTGTATTCGAAAAACAGCACGTGATCGGGACTGGGGTCGAGACGGGCCAGTTCCGCGTGACACGCCTCGGGGGACGCAAACAACCCCTCGGCCGACTGCGCATCTTCGAAGCTGGCGGTAATGAACTCCCGGGCGGCGGCCTTCTCGGTCTTATCGCTGCTGAACGCGCCGAGCACGGCGAGATCCACCGTAAAGGCATACCAATCGCGCCAGAGTTTCTGGTCAGCCTCGTTGGTCGAGGCATGCAGGGCGCGGCCCATTTCGTAAGTGTAGCGACCGCTCGTTTTGATCTCTAGATTGCTGCCGGTCATTTCCCCCATGATCCGGTAGTTGCTGGCCGATTTGCCCGAGCCGGAGTGGAAACCGATGCTCACGCCAAACTTTTCGCAGATTTGCCACTGGGCGGCGATGAGCTCGCGCAGGCGATCTTCGTCGGGGAAGGGGATGTTCTTTTGGAAGCCGAACGCCGGCGCCACGAAGTTGACCGGCATGTCCATGGCTTCGCACAGGGACAACATGATCGCAGTGGTTTCGGGCGTGGTCAGGCCGGGCAGTTCGTCGATGGACAACTCGCGCAGGTAGGCGCGACCTTCGGCGGTGGTGAAGGCATCCGCCCGTGCTTTCGCGTAGAGATCGTCCCGTTGCTTCATCTTGAGCATCGAGGGCCAGACGGTGGTCAGCAGGGTTTCAAATTCGGCGTCGGACACACTCACGCCCACTTCGGTCATACGGGCCTTGGCCTTGGCCTGGATGGTGGGATCGATGTCGCCGATTTGGGCAGGTTCGTTTTTCGCGAGCTCCGGAGAGAGGTCGAAGGTGATATAGCTCGCGAGCAGCGAACCCGTGACCAAGGCGGTCTCCCGGATGTCGAACTTGCCGCCGATGGGTTGGTGGTCGGCGTTAAAACTCCAGGCAATGCGGCGCTGGTGGAAGCCGTGCTTGAGCTTCGCGAGCACCGAGCCGTGGCTCATGCCTTCGACCGATTGCCCCTGGTGTCCCTCGGGCACGGACGTGCCGATGAACGGAAACGGCACAGTGTCCAATCGATCCGCCAACATCTCGTCGACGTCGTAGACCCGCTCGCGCGGGATGCTGTTTTGATTGGCGGTAAGCCCGACCCCGAGCTGCGCCATGGCCCAGTCCACCGCCGGCCAGTGCAGGGTGGTGAAGCGTGCACCGATGCCCAGGGTGCTGCGGCCGAGATTGGCTCCGGCAGTCGGGAAGACGGTGGCTCCGGGGTCGGCTTCAAGGATGGCGTTTTTAAGGCTGAGCAGATTCTTCCAGCTGGCAGGAAAGGCTGCTTCGCCGCCGGGCAGGCTGACCCCTTCGGCCAAGGCATCCGTGTCGGCGTCACCGTTCTCATTCGCCAGGACCCAGGCGCAGTCTCCCGTCACAGGATCTTCCTGCAAGGTCCACGCACCGTGGGCCGTCGTGAAGCCGCTGGCGGCCCACACCTGCAGTGCTTCACCGGAGAGGAGCTTTGCTTTCAGGCCTGCCCAATCCAGGCAGAAGTCGGGCGAAACACAGGGATTGGTTGCGATGCGCAGATCGTTTTGGAGGAGGAAATCGTTGATGGGAGAAGCCATGGTAAGAAGTGGTGAGCGACCGTATCAGTCCGGCCGTTTTACCCTCAGGATATAAACCGCATAAGGCCTGACATTTTGCGCAGCATTTTACTGAACCTTTTAAGTGCCGAAGGCGGGTTGGTTGGCTCGAAGTGTGAACGCTAAAGAGCGACCGAAATCGAAGCCCCGCCGTGGGGTGGATTGGGTGGCCGCAGGTGTTGCCCGATCGTCGATGTTCGGACCACGCTGCTACCTCCTCATACCCCTTCTAAACCTATGAAACGACTCGTGTCTTTCTGGTCGATCGCGCTGCTCGCGATCTCGTCAATCTCCGTGGCCGGAGAAGCGCCAGCCCCCCGGCCTAACATCCTCTTCATCTTCTGTGATGATCTGGGTTACGGTGACATCGGTGTTTTCTACCAGAACCAGCGGGCAGCGATGGATGACCCCTCCATGCCGCATTTCGGCACGCCGGCGATCGATACCATGGCTCGGGACGGCGCGATGCTCATGCAGCACTACAGTGCGGCGCCGGTGTGCGCGCCGTCGCGCGCGTCCTTGCTCACGGGGGTGACCCAGGGCCATGCGACCGTTCGCGACAACCAGTTTGATAAGGCGCTGGCTGACACGCACACCCTCGGCTCGGTGTTGCAGGAAGCCGGTTATGCGACGGCGGCGTTCGGTAAGTGGGGGCTGCAAGGGGCGATGCCCGGCGTGGATAAGAACCCGGCGCGCGACCGGCCGATGAGCGAGCGAATCGCCGAGTATGAAACTTGGGATGGTTATCCGACGAAACGCGGATTCGATTATTTCTATGGCTACGCGCGGCACCGCGACGGCCATTTTCACTATCCCAAAGAAGACGGCCGCGAGGTTTGGGAAAATGATCGGGAGGTTTCGGCCGGGCTGGATCTGAGCTACACGACTGACCTGTTCGCCGCGCGGACCAAACAGTGGATCATCGACCACCACCGAACCCACCCCGACCAGCCTTTCTTCGCCTACTTGGCGCACGACACGCCGCATGCAGTGTTACACAATCCCTCGACGGCGTATCCGGAAGGCGGCGGTCTGAATGGCGGTCTGCAGTGGCTGGGCGAACCCGGCCGCATGATCAATACCGCCGAAGGCGCCTACGACGGATGGATGCATCCGGAATTTGCCCATCGCACCTGGGACCATGACGGCGTGCCGCGCACGGCGGAAGTCGCCTGGCCAGATGTGCAGAAGCGTTACGCCAATCTGGTGCGCCGCATCGATGACACTGTCGGT
>CAKZMS010000739.1 GCA_937128785.1 uncultured Opitutaceae bacterium
TGCACCCATGGAATTGGAGTGCCAACAACAGCATCGTCAACCTGACCGGCGCCCTGGCCGGAGCGATGCGAGACAACCCGCACCTGCGCATCCTCGTCATGAAGGGCGCATGCGATCTCGCGACTCCCCCCGACGGCATCGACTACTCGCTCCGCCAGATGGTCGACCTTTCGCAAGCCGCCCGGAACCGGATCTCCCACGCCGAATACGATGCCGGCCACATGTTCTACCTGAACCCACCCGACCTTGAAAAATCCCGCAAGGACCTGGTCGACTTCATCACCAGCAACCCGTGACCGGGAATTGTGACATCAGCTGACGAGGCCTGGGCCCTTTACCCAGGAATCCTTCCCGTCACATGAACCGCCTTCATCACAAGCGTGCACGCACTTCTTCCATGAGTTTGCCAGCTTGGCCGGGCTTGGCAGGGTTCCCGCTTCCATCCAGCACACCTGCATTATGAAACCATACCCATTGCTCGCTCTTGGTGCCACCAGTCTCCTCCACGCCGGAACCCCGGCCGAGGAACCCACCATCACTCCCGCTCCGGAACCCTGGATCAAACCCACCCTCGATATTCGGGCGCGGTATGAATACGGAAGCCAGAACACGAACACCCTGGATTCATCCAACGCATTCACCACTCGTGAACGCGTCGGCCTCATCACCCGCGACTGGTATGGATTCAGCGCCATGGTCGAGGGAGAGTTCACCCAAGCCATCGGCGACGACTACGCCGTCAATGGCAACCAACCGAATGTGAACCCATTCAATCCGGGACAGACCTTCATCGCCGATCCGGAAACCAACGAACTCAACCGCGCTTGGATCCAGTGGAAGGGTTACGACACCACCGTCAAGGGAGGTCGCCAACGCGTCATCCTCGACAACGCCGCCTTCGTCGGAAACGTCGGCTGGCGCCAGAACGAACAGACCTACGACGGCATTGCACTCACCAACCAATCGATCAGCGACCTGACCCTCTTCTACTCCTATCTGAATCGTGCCAACCGGATCTTCGGGTCCGATGCCCGCGGTGCACTCCGCAGCTTCGCCGGTGACATCCACCTGTTCAACGCCCGCTACGAAGGCCTGAAGAACACCTCGTTGACCGGATACGCCTACCTGATGGACTTCGATGAAACCGCTGCAAACCGCGGCTACATCAGCAACAACACCTACGGCGGCATCATTTCAACGAAGCTTGATAACTGGTCATTCCGGGCCGAAGCGGCCTATCAGACCGACACCGACAGCTCCCCTGCCAATGTCGATGACGCCGGCTACCTGCACCTGAATGTCGATTACTCATTCGCCGGATGCCACACCTTCGGATTGGGCTGGGCCTACCTCGATGAGGACTTCGTCCAACCACTCTCCACGGCCCACGCCTTCAATGGATTTGCCGACGTCTTCCTCGGGCGCCAGGTGGGTCTCGTTTACAACCCGGGACTGAATGATGTCTACCTGAGCCATAAATGGAAAACTCCGTTCTGGGGTGTCCAGTTCGCCCAGTTCTTCCACTTCTTCGGTGACAACGATACGGACTTCGATTTCGGCTGGGAATACGACGTCGTGCTCTCAAAGAAGTTCAACGACAACTTCACCGCCATCACCAAACTCGCCTTCTACGATTCACCGGGACCAACCGGCAAGACCATCAACTATGCCCCGGCCTTCGACACCACCAGGATCAGCGTCGAACTGAACTACAAGTTCTAAGGCTTCATCATTCTATAGCACATCGTTTGGCCTGTCGGCGGTTGATCCCGCCGGCAGGTTTTTTTTGTTTAACAACGACACGACTCCCCCTTGGCTCAGCTGTCGGCATCCGCGTCCGGCTCCGAGCCCAACTGCTCATCGAGATCCACTCGGTTTTCCTCCCAGCGGCCGCTCCTTCCTTTCTTTGGCTTCGCGGCCACGGTGAAGATCGCGTTCTTCGGCGCCGGACCAACCATCTGGCAGCCCCTGCCGCCCGTCCCCCACTCCGGAACCACGCTCGGTTTCCCCTGCGCGGTCACGATCGCACCCATCTCGGGACACTGCTCGACACAGACGCTGCAAAACGAGCCCTGATGGGCGAGACAGAAGCGATCAAGGATCAAGGCAACCTCGCCACCATCCTCCACCGGATCAGGTTCCGACCCTCCACCAGCAACGGACTCGCGCTGACCGGGATCCCGCCCAGGTTCCGCCACTTCCTTTCGCCGCCCGAGGACGGAGCGGAAAAAATCTCTCCGGGAGGACGACATGACAACTCAGGGCGCCGGCGGGAGAATCGGATACCGCTCCCGGTTGTCCAGCTTGGCATTGGGTGCGTGGCACTGGAGGCAGTTCCCACGGGTCGGGTGGGATGTCTGAATCGCATTCTGGCGCCCCGGCCCGTGACAGGCGACACAGTTCTGCCGCATCCACAGTGCATGAGGAATGGTCGGTGGAGCACCTACGTAAGCCCTGCTACCTTGGCCGGCCATGACCAGACCCTGAAAGTCGTTCTCTACCACCAACCGTGAAC
>CAKZMS010000740.1 GCA_937128785.1 uncultured Opitutaceae bacterium
CATCGGCGACGGTTGCATTATCGAATCCTCCAAAATCACTCACAGCGTGATTTCCCTACGCTCCTTCATTCGCAAGGGATGTCAGCTGGAGGATGTTGTGATGATGGGCGCGGATAATTACGAAACCGACCAGGAATTGGCGGATAATGACGGTGCGCAGACGCCCCACCTGGGTCTTGGCTACAATTGCCAGATCAAAGGCACCATCATCGATAAAAATACCCGCGTGGGTAACGACGTTCATTTGGATCCGGCCGGTAAAGACGATGGGGTCTACGATCACGGCATTGTCATCCGCGATGGAGTGTTGGTCGTGCCCAAAGGCATCTCCGTGCCCCACGGATTCAAGCTCTAGGTCAGCCGCCAGTTGGGTGGCGTAGTCCGCTGATTCAGTCTTGCTCCCGCTCCGGCGGGCGGCGGGAACTCACGGGGAAATCACCGTCAGGGCGCACTGCTCCGGATCCCACTCGATCGTTACGGTATCAGAATAATCGATACCTAAAAGCTCCGCGGGTTGGGTGGAGGCCATGGCCCATGCGGTGGTGATGTCCAAGCCCGTCCACTGGCAAGTTCGGGCCACGGCATCGTCCAAAGTCAGTGACGATCCCGCCAGGTGTCCCGCGCCTACGGCGGTAACCTTGCCATCGGCCGCTCGTTCGACCTCGCCGTCGCCCAGGCCGTAGCGCCCCGGTGGCGCGGCGGCGGCGGCGACGGCATCTGTCACGAGGACACACCGTTCGGCAGACTTCGCCTTGATGGTGGTTTGCACGAATGCCCGGGGGAGGTGATGTCCGTCGACGATGAGGCCGGGAATGAGGCCATCCGCCGCCAGTTGCGGCCAGAGGCTGTTGTGGTGGCGATCCATCCGACTGTAACAGCCGTTGCCCAGATGGGTGGAATGCGTCGCCCCGGCGGAAATCGCGGCATCGATCTCGGCGGCGTTCGCGGCTGAGTGCCCGATCGCGACAACGATGCCCTGAGCCACCAGATACTCCGTGAGGGCGATGGCCCCCGGAACTTCCGGGGCCAGTGTTACCAGTTTGATGGCTCCGTTGGCCGCTTCCTGTCGTCGCTTGAAATCTTCGAGGTCCGCGTCACTGACATGATTCAAATCATGGGCCCCCCGCGGCCCATCGACCGGTGAAATGTAGGGACCTTCCATATGGATGCCCGCAATGATCGGGTCAGTGGATTGATTGATCGACCGGGCGCACCGGGCGAAATGCTCCGGGCTCGACGTGATGATCGTGGGCAGGCAACGGGTCACGCCGGTCAGCCGCATCGCGGCGAAGGATCTCTCCAATTGTTCCGCGGCCAGATCGCCGTGGTTGTAGTCGACCCCGGCGAATCCGTTGACCTGCAGGTCGACCAACCCCGGTAGTTCGAGTTTCATACCACCTCGGCGTTTTGGGCGACAAATTCAGGGGAGAGTTTGGAGGCCGCCGTTTGATCGAAATAAAAATGATTCCCGGGATGCTGACGCAGGATTGAGGCGGGTGCATCCGGTGAAATCGGACCCTCCAAACACGCCTTGGCGGCGGCGGATTTGCGCTCATCCGGCACCACGGTGATGACCTGTTTTACCTTCATGAGCTGGTGAACGGAAAGGGTGATCGCCTGCTTGGGCACATCTTCGAAGGTGGGGAACCAACCTTCGCCCAACTGTTGCCGGCGGCAGGCCTCATCCAGATCCACTACCAGGTAAGGATCTTCCGTTTCAAAATCGGCGGGCGGATCATTGAACGCCACATGACCATTTTCACCGATGCCGGCAAAGGCCACGTCGATGGGACCGGATTGCAACGCGGCGCCGACCTCCCGGCAGACCGCGGCAGGATCGGTTTCGCCGTCGAGCAAATGGTAGCGTTGGATGCCGGCGGGTTTGATCAACCGATCGAGGAGATAGCGGCGAAAACTGGCGGGATGATCGATCGGGATCCCGACGTATTCGTCCAAATGAAACATCTCCACTTTCGGCCAGGCGATATTGGGTTCGGCTATCAGGGCGCCGACGAAGTCAATTTGAGATGCACCCGTAGCGGCGATGATGCGGGCCTCGCCTTGCCGCGCGATGGCTTCGCGGAGCAGCTCCGCGGCATGTTTGGCCGCCGCGACGGAAGCCGTCAGGCGATCGGGATAGATTCGAAGCAGGGGAGAAGAGGAATCGCTCATCGGAGACCAACGGTATCAGACCATTTGGGAATTCCGGCGAGGGAAAAAGAGCCATGAAATTTCATTACACTGCGGAGGCTTCAGGCAGTCGGTGAGAGTTCCTCGTGGGAAAACATGTTGATGAAATTTCACGGGTCTTTTTGGTTTGGCTTGGGCGCGGGGAAAGGCGGGGATGCGGTATGGGAAGCCTCGATCGCACTGAGCATACCGCGTCCATGAACCGTGCCCTGGCGCAGCTCCAGGGCGGTGAACGTGCCCCCATGGCGAAGTGGTTGCGCCGCCATCTGCTTGAGCACGTGCTCCCGTTTTGGGAAGACCTGCATGACGAGGAGTGGGGAGGGCTCTTCACTTGCGTGACCGATGAAGGTGCAATCGTTTCGCGGGACAAATGGCTGTGGAGTCAATGGCGCACCGTCTGGGTATGTGCCCGAATTTTTAATACCATCGAGCCCGATGAAAAATGGCGGCGACGCGCGCGGCGCATAGCGGAGTTCTGCCGACAACACGGGTGGCTGGAGGCGGATCGCGGATGGGCGTTGCTGTTGGATCAAACCGGCGAGGTGAAGCGCGGATACGAGAGCATCTACGTCGATGCCTTCGCGGTGTATGGTATGAGCGAACTTGCCCGCGCCACCGGTGACGATGAGTGGCTGGAGTTGGCGGAGAGAACTGCCACCGAAGCCATGCTCAAGATCAACCAGCTCGGGGATAAACTGCCGCATTTTCCCTACAACATCGCACCGGGCACCAAACCGCACGGTGTGCCGATGATCTGGTCGCTTAAGCTCGCAACCCTGGGCTTGGCTGCGGGCCAGGACCGTTGGTTGCAGGAAGCCCGGAGCATGCTGGAACAAATCGACGCGGATTTTTATGACCCAGCGGAAGATCGGGTCCGGGAAACCGTCGCGCGGGCGCCCTTAGGCGAACCCGGGAAACGTATCAACGCCGCGCCGGTTCCCGGCCACGCGATTGGGGGGTTTTGGTTTCGGCGGGTGGTCGAGGCGAAC
>CAKZMS010000741.1 GCA_937128785.1 uncultured Opitutaceae bacterium
CCGCGGATGTCATCGAGGCGATCGTGAACAAAGATCACCTGGGCGACGAGGCCTCGCCGGCGCAGGCCATCCGTGATCGGTGGCCGGAACTGGTCACGCCCACCTTGGCCGCCTATTCCCACGTGGTGGAGATCACCAAGTCAGACTGGCTGATGGTGATGGTCTCCAATGCGGTAGCGAAACAGGAATTGTCCAACAACCGCCGCCTGTTTCTCAAAAAGATCCAAGCCGTTCCCGGCTGCAGCCACATCAAGGGCTTGAATCTTCGGGCGGGTTAGGACCCTGCGCTTCTTCTGCAGTCAAAGCTGCACCGCGAGGGTCAATCGGCATCAGACGAGAGGGTCTGGCGCGGTCGTTTCGGATGAGATCCGGCGAATCTAGCCGCCTTGCGGGACAAATTATGGGCAAAAATAGGCAACAGGTCGGCCACCAAAAGACTCGTCATTCGAACGGTCATAACGAACAGTTATAACGAAGATTTTAACATGAATTCTATTTCATACTTTAAGGACAACCCATGAGCAACACGACCACGCACGATTCCTCCGATTCAGTTTTCCGCTACGCGGGCCTGCCTTTCGATCTTCCACCGGATGCCGCCGCCGTGCTGAACGCGGCCCCCAGCGTGGCGGTGGCCGGCACGGTTGATGAGCTCATTGAACTCGCGGTTCGCGACGCAGGTCCGAGCGGCTGGCACGATGTTGCCTACGAGGTGCCCGGCAAAGGCCAGGTGCTGGAAGCCCGCGCCTGCCGCGCCCGCAACGGCATCGCCGCAAACTACGTTGAGCCCTACATGCGGCGGCGTGATCCGGATTGCATGGTCATTGGCGACGAGAAACCCACCGATAAGCCGACCTACCACAAACGCTACGGCGAAGAGTTTGCCGGCCTGCGTGCCGAGACCCTGGATTGGTTGAAGGGCCAACCGCTGGCGACATTTGCCTTCCATGCCGGCACCGTGGGCAAAGGTGTCGATGCCTTGGTCATCGCGCCGGACAACGCCGGTTTCTTTGCGATGGGGCTGGCGCTCCTGCAGGGCATTCTGCCGCTGGAAGAAATTCCCGACGGATTTGCCCCCCGGGCCGTAATTTATGTGGCTCCTCCGTTCCGACACACTCACTTCGACGGGAAGCAGATAGTCGTGCACAACCGGCTGGATAACCAGCACGAGCTCTTCAGCTACAACCTCTACCCGGGACCGAGTGCGAAGAAGGGAATCTACGGCGTGCTCCTGAACCTGGGTGAGCAGGAGAACTGGGTCACCATGCACTGCTCGACCGTCCAGGTCATCACCCCTTACGACAACCGGGTGGTCATTTCCCATGAAGGCGCGAGCGGAGGCGGCAAAAGCGAAATGCTGGAGCAGGCTCACCGCCAACGGGATGGCTCGTTGCTCATGGCGCGCAACCCGCTGACGGAGGATACCCGCACGCTGACCCTGCCGCGCACCTGTGATCTACGTCCGGTAACCGATGACATGGCATTGTGCCATCCTTCGCTGGAAAAGGGCCGCGGGAAACTCACCCTGGTTGACGCGGAAGATGCCTGGTTCGTGCGCGTCAATCACATCACCGCTTACGGCACGGATCCTCACCTCGAAGAAATGACCATCCAAGGTGACGCGCCGATGTTGTTTCTCAACATTGATGCCCACCCCGGTGCCACCTCGCTGATTTGGGAGCATACGATGGATGCCCCCGGTCAACCTTGCCCCAATCCCCGCGTGGTGGTCCCCCGGGAGGCCGTACCCGGAGTCGTCAAAGGGGCGGTCGATGTCGACATTCGCAGCTTCGGCGTGCGGTGCCCGCCCTGCACCAAGGAGGATCCCACCTATGGCATCATTGGCATGTTCCATTTGTTGCCACCCGCGTTGGGATGGCTCTGGCGACTGGTCGCGCCCCGTGGTCACGCCAATCCCAGTATCGTACAAACCGAGGGCATGACATCCGAGGGCGTGGGCTCATATTGGCCATTTGCCACCGGCCGCCGTGTGGACCAGGCCAACCTGTTGCTGAACCAGATCCTCGAGACTCCGGAGGTGCGTTACATCCTTTGCCCCAATCAAAACATCGGGGCCTGGGAAGTGAGTTTCATGCCGCAATGGATTGCCCGGGAGTATCTCGCGCGACGCGGCGGCGCCCAGTTCTCACGCGAACAAGTAAAAGAATCCCGCTGTCCGCTGCTCGGCTACACGCCCGGCAAGATTGTCGTCGAGGGACGCACGATCGGTTCATGGTTCTTTGAAGTGGACCGCCAGCCCGAAGTCGGCGCCGAGGCCTACGACCGGGGCGCGGAAATTCTGCACGAATTTTTCGTGAAGGAGCTGACCCAGTTCCTGGAAGACGACCTCCATCCCGTCGGTCGCAAAATCATCGAATGCTGCCTCAACAACGGCACCATCGCCGACTACGAAAAACTGATCGATCAGCACACCCTGCTGCCCGACGACTGAGATTGATTACCTGCGAGCAGCGAGTGATGCAATTCACTCGCTGCGCCGCACGACAAAGGGAATATCGGCCGTCAGTTCATCCGCGGCCAACCGCGTGCTTATCGTGATCCGATAGATCGTCCCCCCCCAACTGGCGATGAAGCGGGGATCCTCCAACTCGATCTTGGTCACGAGCACGTCCATCGCGGCCGGATAATCGAGAACGGCCCTCATGGTATCGTTTTGAGGGTGCGTCAGGGTAATGGTTCCGGGCTCTGCTCCCCGGGCCGGCACGTGCTGCGTCATGAAATGGAAATCCACCCGATTGCCCCCCGCCGACTCCCGGCCATCGCGAAAGGTTATCGCCTCGTTAATGGCTATGCGCTCCTCGGCCCGGCTGAACTCGATGGCGCGCCGGTAGTCGCTTAGATTGGCTTCGGTGGGATAAGCGGCGGCGATTCCGCTTTCGCTTTCAGCGCCGTCCGCCGTCTCCTCGGCGGTGAACGAATCGCTGCGCCACTGGATCATATGCGGCTGCCCCACCCCATTGATGTCGGGCAGGTTGTGGTAGCTACTCTGCATCGACCAAATCTCGTAACGTTGCTCACTAAAAGTCTTGGACGTGTAGGTGCCCACTCCCACATCGATCAGCAAGGGCTCACCGTCGAGAAAGACCAGGTAACTGCCGACGTCATTGTGGTTGTGGCTCTCCGCGTTGTAGCCGCCCTTGGCCGCCAAATAGAATCCGTCTCCCGTATCGTTGCTGTAGCGGACATATGCCGTCTCCAAGTCGGGTAACGTGACGAACGTGCTCGGTTCAAACTCGCGGCCATAAGCCTCGAGTTCGGCCCGCACGAACATGTTGGGCAGTTGCCGCAGAAACAGATACTCGCTGCGAGCTTGAGAGAAATACGGCTTCAACGGTTTGGTGGCGGCAAACGCCATCAGGTTCTCGCTGCCCACCGCCTTGCCATAACGGAACAAGGTGCTGGCGTCGGGTTTGTAGCGGGCCAAGGCATCGGCGAAGTTCACATACCACGGCGTATGAATGCTGGCATACCACATGAAGTTGCCCATCTCTCGCACCAGGGGGTCATCATAAATGTTGATCAGCCCGTCGGTCGCCTGTTCGAGCAACCTCAGGCAATCCAGCAATCGGCCGCTGGCGTGATCCCAGTAGGCCGGCCCCTCCTCACAGCCTCCGTCCTCCGGATAAACATTCAGGAAGTGATCGAGCACATCCACCGCTTTAAAAACGTAGCCGGCAAGTTCCTCATCCGTTTCGGCAAACACCAGCGCGCAGAGCAGGTAGTTGGAGGTGATCCAGGGGTTCCAGTTATTGGTGAAGGGCTTTTCATACGCCATCCACCAATAGTCAGTGCGCTCGAAATAAGGGGTAAGAACATGATGCCTCACCTCCTCCCGCATCCGCGGCCCAAACTGCGGATTCAGCTCATTCAACTCATCCGCCACGAAGTAGTGCACCGCCGCCAGCGTCGCCGCCGTTTCACTGGCCAGGAGCGCGAGGATCGGATGATCCCGCGTGGGCAATCCTGCTCCCGGCAACTCCACATTGAGGTGCGCCGGCTGCGCCCAGGTGGTCTGTTCACAGATCACCCAGACGCCGTTGGCGATATCGCGAATGAATCGGCCCTCGCCCTCCAAAACTTCGGCATAAAGCAACGTCTCCAGCGCCTTGATCCGCTCGAAGTATCCCAACTGAAAATCCCGTAACGACCCTGTCTCGTAATGGTCGAGGTAGAGCATCGCCGTCAACGTCGGCCAATCGTAACCCAGATATCCTTCGGCCGCCGCGATGATCGCCTTGCGCTCGTCGGCGGGCAGGGCCCGGTAGGCAACGTCGCCGGTAGCCGGATACGGACGAAACGCCCCTGCCCCGATCAAGGCGGCGCGAATCTGGTCAGGATCATAACGATGACCCAGAATATCCCGCTGCTGGTAGTTACCCGCATCCTCTTTCGTCGTCGTGCGGACGTGAGCGGTCGGATTATACTTCGGCGCCGTGTCCTTGGCCTCCGCTGCCATATCCGGCCGTTTAATCTCGGAGGAAAACTCGAACGCACCGACCCGATCCTGGGCCAAGGCCGGGAAAGTAAGTGCGAGACTGGAGCTCCACAAAAGGATGAGGAAGTTGCGGTGAAGGGGCATAAGAGAACAGGACGCTGGGGGTTGGAACTGACGCGACGCGCGGAAGGAGAAAGCAGGCGACGGGACAACAAGTTTCGCCAGCCGATTGGTTCAAGTAAGACGGCCAGTTTGCCTAATCATACCGCTGAAAGACCACCGCCTATTCCGGGTCGGAAACGGCGTCATCCGCCATGGGCGGGCTGGAGTTCAGCTGGAACGGTTGTTGCACGCGGACGGTAACCGGTCGCCCTTCGATCGTCGGCGGCGTGAAACGCCACTGTTTCAGGGCCTGCTGCACCGACTCGAGAACCTGCAGATCCACCTTCCCCTCCCCCGCTTCCTGCAACATCGGCATCCGCACCTTCCCTTCCTCGTCAATAAACATTCCGAAAACGATATCCACGCGATCGCCCCGAATGGCATCGGCTGGAGGTGGCGGCGGTGGCACCGCGTGGATAAGTTCCGGTAGATAATCCAGGTCCTCCATCGCGGCGACGCGGTAAACACTCTGCCCTTCTCCCACCGTTTTGACACCTCCCGGGAAAAGGTTTTGCACATCATCCCCCACCGACAGCATCGCCACCGAACCAGAAGATCGAATGTTGATGGAAATACGGCTCATCGCATTGACCGGCGCCCCATCAATCACCATCGGCATAAACTCCCACTCCGGTAAGACCCGTGCGACGGATTCCCCCACATCAAGGTGACTGGCTTCCAGCATTACGAAGTCCTCCAGCTCAGCCTCCCGATTCACCAGAATCAGAAAACTGGCGGATCCGCGGGTTACGCCTCGAGCCGCGAGTCCGGGAGGAAACACCGGTCGCTCGGTGATCTTAACACGGTCTCGCCAAGAGGCATCGGGATCAACGGCGGGATCCGGTTCGGCCACCCCGGTGATGGCCACACTGGCTAGCGCTAAAAAGAAGAATCTCATCTGCAGCATCACGGCTTCGGGGATAGCGAAAGGACTGAACCCTATCCCCATCGAAGTCGATCCCAACCACCCTCCGCTCAATCAACTCAGCCCGGAGAATCAGTTAGCCAACGCCGACGGCGTAATATGGAGCAGCCAGTCGCGCAGGATCGTCTCATCGCTGGCGTTGCGGGGCACGATCACTCCAGCCTCATCGAGGCGGGAGCGCAGGTAGTC
>CAKZMS010000742.1 GCA_937128785.1 uncultured Opitutaceae bacterium
GTTTCGTTGCCGTGGATTCTTGTTACTTGATACCTGATATTTGGAACTTCGGAGCATCGCTCCGTTTCATGACCCCGAGGGATGCGGACACGGTTTCCCGCCGGTTTCTTGATACTTGGAACTTGCTACTTGGAACTTCGGAGCCTCGCTCCGTTTATTCGTCCCAGTGGAGTTCGCGGACGCGCATGAGTTCAGGGTAGGCGTCGTCGTGGTCGCCGTATTCGTTTTTTAGATCGAGTAGGCGGTTCTTCAGGAGGTCGGCGATGCCGGCGTAGTCGGGGTGGCCGTAAACGTTGTTCAGTTCCTGCGGGTCTTCGGCGAGGTCATAGAGTTCCCAACCCGGAGTGGTGGCGGGAACGTCGCCGTGACCGAGCGCGGCATCGAGGGGCAGTCCATAAAAGAACGCCAGTTTGTAGCGGTCGGTGCGCACGCCGTAGTGTCCGGGTATGTGGTGGTGCGCGAGATGCATCCAGTAGCGGTAGTAGACGGCGTCGCGCCATTCGCTGGGAGTCTCGCCGGTGAGTAATCCGTGGAGGCTCTGGCCCTGCATAGCGGTGAGTTCGGGGGCGTCATTAACGCCGGCGAAATCGAGAATCGTCTGCGCGAAATCGAGATTGGTGGCGAGATGGGTGTCGTTGACGGATCCCGCGGGAATACTCCCGGGCAGGCGGGCGAAGAATGGCATCTGCAGGCACTCTTCGTAGATCCAACGCTTGTCGAAGTAGTCGTGTTCGCCGAGGAACATGCCTTGGTCGGAGGTATAGATGACGAGCGTGTTTTCGGCCAAGCCGGACTCGTCGAGATAGTCGAGGACGCGGCCGATGTTTTCGTCTACCGCCTTCACGCAGGCGAGATAGTCATGCAGGTATTTTTGGTAGGCGGCCTGCCCTTGCTCCTTTTCAGTCAGGCCTGTCATGTCGACGGAGCCGGCGGGCCAGTCGGACTTTTTCACGTCGTCGACCATGGTGCGGCGCCCAGTTAGGCGGTGGGTTATGGACGTGCCCATGTTGCGGGTGGCTTCGGAGCGATGGGAAAAGTCCTCCCACAGGCTGGCCGGCTCGGGGATTTCAACATCGGCCAGATAGTCGCGGTGGCGATCCGCCGGTTCCCCTTTTCCGTGCGGTGCCTTGTGGTGGAGCATCATGAAAAACGGCTGGTCGTCCGGTCGTTCATCAAGCCATTCGAGTGCATAGTCGGTCACGAGATCGGTGTAGTATCCGGGGGTGCGCTCTAGCTTACGGGCAAGGGTGTGATCGTAAGTAATGTCTTGGTTCGAATCAACGAAGACGGGGTCGTGGTAGAAACCTTGGCCGGGACCAACCTTCCAAGTGTCAAATCCCCACGGAGCGGAGCGCAGATGCCATTTGCCGAAGAGTGCCGTTTCGTAGCCTGATCGGCGCAGGATGTCAGCGATGTTGGGCGTGCCCGCATCGGGCCCCGGAAAAGCATCCACCAAGGTGCGCACTCCGTTCACGTGAGAGTGCTGGCCCGACAGGATCACGGCGCGGCTGGGCGTGCAGATGGAGTTGGTCACAAACACCCGATCCATGCGCATGCCCTCGCGACCGAGTCGATCGATCTGCGGAGTAGGTGCGACATCGGCCAGACGACCGCCGTAGGCGCTGATGGCGTTCACCGCGTGGTCATCGGACATGATGAACAGGATGTTGGGCCGGTCAGCGGCCTGGGTGAGGCAACTGCCGAGAAGGGTCGAGATGAGCGCGAATGTTCGTAGGGAAGGGGAGAGGCAGGTGGGGCGGAGCATGAGGGGGGGATGGACAGGCCTATTCAGAGGGAGACGAGGAAAGGGTCACTCTCCAATGGGAGGTAGTCTCAAAATTGAAAGCTTTGGGTGGTTTGGGCCGAGGAAGGGGGCACGTCGGAAAATATTGATTACGTCCTTCTTCGCCAAGGCTTCCGCCGTCGTCGAGACTTTGGCGGACAAGTCGGAGGACTGCATAAATATTTTTATGACATGATCCCGGGGTTGCGGACCTCTCACCTTTTTACCCGGCCGAGGCGGTGGGTGTAGGGTTGTCGTTGGGCAGCGGTGAGGGCTGGTAAATCGGGTAGGGTCTCCTCGTCCCGTTCGCCCAGAGTCACGGCCGCTAACGCGCGGAAGTCATCCCAGCGTTGGGCGAGAGGGAGTTCCCGTTCGGTCACCTCGTCGAGCGGGGGAGCGGCCGCCACCTGGCGCAGACACGAACGCCACTCAGTCATCAGTCGATCGATGTCACCCCGGCCGGCGAATTCCGAGGCGGCTGCTAGCGCCCCGGCTTTGGCGGTGCGTCCCATGATGGCCTGGACCACTTCGCTGGCGCCGTAGCCATAGCCGGGGGGCACGCCTTCGACGAGCCAACCCTCGAAATTAAAACGATGATAGGCTTTTTCCCCAATGGCGGCGAGACGACCCAGTCGGCGGGGGTTGGACTCGGTAAATCTGTCACCGGCGAAGAGATTGGCGCCGTCGTAAATGAGGTGGTCCAGCGGATAGCGGCGCTCCTCCAACGCCACCGCGAGTGCGAGGCCCTCCGGCCCCAGGAATGCTCCCGCGATGGCCCCCCGGGCGGTGACGCGGAGATCCCGGTCGAGCACCCCGACGCGTTGCAGTTGCCACAACAGCGTGGGCTCGGGCGAGAGCTGGCGACAGGTCTCGCGCCACCCACACGAACGGCAGGCCTTGGCCGGATTGCGTCGGCGACGCACCACCCGGGCACGCCCTGTATCCGTAAGCTGGCGACACGGAAGCTCGCCGTGTTCGCTGATCAGCGGGCCGGTAGCTTCGTCGCCCAAGGTGGCGGGAGCCTTGGTGAAAAACCGATTGGCCGCATTCCCCATGATCTCCCGTGCCGGGTCGCCGGGTCGAAGTCCGCGCAGCAGAAACGGCCAAGGCAGCGGCGCGGCGCGTTTCAGTTGTTGGGGGGCGGCCATCCGCATCCGCGGCGTGCGACCGCTGACCAGCACGTAGCCGGTGTCATCCAGGCCTCGCCGTCCGGCCCGCCCGATCATCTGGAGGAAATCGTGGGGCGCGATGGGGCGCTCCATCCGATCCACAAAGTAGCTGCCGGCCGTGACCATCACGGAGCGCAGTGAAAAATTGATGCCGGCGGCGAGACCGAGCGTGCCGACGACGGCGCGCAGCTGCCCGGCTTTGGCCAGAGGCTCGATGAGGCCGGCGCGCTGTCCATAGCTCAGGCCGCTGTGGTGGAAGGCGAGCCGTTGCTGGAGTAGCCGGGAGAGGGCGGGTCCGGCCGTTTGTTTTTGGGCGGCCGTCAAGGTGAGCGGATCGGCGAGCGGGAGTTCGCGAGCGAACTGCCGGGCCAGTCGTTCGGCGTCCTTGCGGTGCGGCGCGAAGACCAGAACGGGGCCGAGACCCTCGCGCAGTGCGCCAGCCAATCGCTTGGCCCAGAATCCGGTAATCGTGCGGGGGAGGCCATTGATGCAGTCGTCGATGTCGAACTCTTCGAGCGGCACGGGCCGCTCGGTGGTTTGTACGACTTCGACATCGCGATCGAGTCGTCGCAGCCAGTTCGCGACATCCACCGGGTTGGCGACGGATCCGGACAGCAGCAGGAGTTGCATGGACGGGTCGAGATTGCCCAACACGCCCTCGTAGTGGTTGCCCCGAGCCGGGTCGGAGAGCCATTGGTATTCGTCGACGGCGAGGAGCTGGAAGGCATCGTGGCGGGGTGGGTGACGACGACCGATTCGAGGTGCCGTCGGGCCGTTGACGAGCCTGCTTTGCACGGCCTCCAACGTGGCGACGACCACGGGGGCTTCCGGGTCGATGGTCAGATCGCCGGTGATGATGCCCACGCGCCAATCGCGGGCCTGCCACTCGGCAAACTTGTCATTGGCGAGGGCGCGGGTGGGCACGGCAAAGATAGCGCGCTGCGAAAAATTGTGCTGCTCAACCCAGCGTTCGAAGACGTAGGTTTTGCCGGCGCCGGTGGGGGCATCGAGGACGACGTCGCGTCCATCGTTAAGCGCGTAGATGGCATCCGCTTGCCACCGATCCGGCAGCACGAGGCTCTGCAGACTTTCCAATTCACGACCCGAAAACACTAGGTCGGAAGCTATGGGGGAGTGGGGTGCGGTCAACCGGGGGCGGATGGATCTGGATGACGGAGCTGAATTGGTGCTCGGGCAGACGGGGGGATTCGATTGAAAAACGCAAGGAGGCTGGCCTACGACTAGCGCGT
>CAKZMS010000743.1 GCA_937128785.1 uncultured Opitutaceae bacterium
GGTCTCGATGGCGGAGAGGGTGAAGCTCTTGATGCCGTAGCCATAGCGATCGAGGTTCCGCCGCTCGGTGGTATTGAGCACATCGTCCACCTTGGCGGCATCGTGATAACCTGACAGGAGCTCGCAGAGCCTGGCATGGGTCGCGACAAAGATGGTCTCGTTGTGCCAGAGGGTGTCATCCGCGTCGAACCCGATGGTTTTAATCATGGAGGCGCAGGTTGGGGAGTGAGCCCGCCCGGCGAAAGCGAAATCCGCCCCCAATCGAAAGGGGGTCATGTCGTTACATGTTAATTTTTTAACATGTAACGACATGACCCCTTGCTCTGGGGCGTTAAAAAACCCGCTCGATGGGAGCGGGTCTCGGGCGATCAGTCGATCTTGGGGATATTGGCGTCGAGCTCGATCGGGGCGCCCTTGCCGCGTTTGGACATGCGGTTGGTGGAGCGTTTGCGCAAACCGCGGTCCAATTCGGAGACGAGTTTGTCGATCGCGGCGTAGGCGTCGTCCCCGGATTCGCCGGCTACGATGTCCGGCCCTTGGATTTCGATTTGGCCCTTGGCGGTGAATTGGCCGTGGCGGGACTTGGTCTCGTGATACTCGATGGTGACCCGGACGCGCACGATGTGCTGTTCATGCCGGAGGAGCTTGGCAACTTTCTCGCGGACGTGGTCTTTAATGCCATCCGTCAGGTCCAGATGGATGCCGCTGATGATGAGTTTTTCGTCGAGTATTTCGGGAGTGATTTCTGGGATCATGAATGAGGGTTTTTAACTTTGGGAGAGTCAGCCAAAGCGAAATCCCGGCGCGTGACAAACGAGAACGCGCGTTAATCGGACTGGCGCGTCGAAGGATTTGCGGTAGCCTTTTCCCATGTTTCCCCTCCCCGTGATTGCGCGTAAGCGAGACGGGCGACAATTGTCGCCGGAGGGGATTGCAGCGTTTGTGCGGGGCGCCACCGATGGCTGCTGGGCGGACTACCAGCTCTCGGCCATGTTGATGGCCATTTTCCTGAACGGCATGACGGCCGAGGAGGTCGCGGCCTATACCGATGCCATGATGAATTCCGGGGTGGTGGCGGACCTGTCCGCGGTGCCGGGCATCAAGGTCGACAAACATTCCACGGGTGGGGTGGGCGACAAGGTTTCGCTGCCGCTAGCTGCGATCGTGACGGCTTGCGGCGTGCCCGTGCCGATGATCAGTGGCCGCGGTCTGGGGCACAGTGGTGGCACGCTCGACAAGTTGGAATCGATTCCGGGTTTCAACGTGAATCTGTCTTTGGCGGACTACGCCAAGCAGGTGGGCGAGGTAGGTTGTGCGTTGATTGGTCAGACCCAGGACCTGGCGCCTGCGGACAAAAAACTCTACGCCCTGCGCGACGTCACGGCCACGGTGGAGTGCATCCCGCTGATCTGTGGATCGATCATGTCAAAGAAGCTCGCCGAGGGCATCGACGGGCTGGTGCTTGACGTGAAGTTCGGCCGCGGAGCGTTCATGAAGGACATCGATCAGGCCCGCGAACTGGCGATGACGATGGTCGAAATCGGTCGGGCGATGGGCAAGGGCGTCACCGCCCTACTGACAGGGATGGACCAACCGCTGGGTCGCGCCGTGGGCAATGGGGTTGAGGTTGCCGAGTCGATTGCGTGCCTGCGCAGGGAAGGTCCGGCGGACTTGATGGAAGTCACTTTTGCGCTCGGTGAAGAGATGCTTTTACTGGCCAAGATCGCCCCCGATGCCGCCTCTGCTCGCCAGATGTTGGAGGCCGCCGTGAACGATGGTTCCGCGCTGGCCAAGTTTGGGGAAATTGTAGCCGCCCAAGGCGGCGACGCGAAGTTGATCGAGGATCCTGCTGGAGTGTTGCCCCAAGCCCAACAACAGGTGCCTTTGCTGGCTGCCCGATCAGGTATCGTGCAGGACGTGGATGCGCTGGAAGTGGCGCTCGCCGCCCTGAAACTCGGTGCCGGACGTGCGCGGGCCGAGGATGCGGTCGATCCGGCGGTCGGCATCACCGATTTGGTCAAGGTCGGTGAAACGGTTGAACAGGGTCAGCCATTGGCGGTCATTCATGCGAATGGTGATGAGGCCTGGGCGGCGGCCGAAGTGCAATTGCGCGATAGTATCAAGATCGGCGATACGGCGATGGCGACACCTGCTTTGATTGCGGAACGAATCGGGTGAGGGTTTAATTGATTTTCGATTTTTGAGTCTCGATTTTGGATTGGCGGGGAGGGCGTGCTGGTTGGTGCCGGATAGGTTTTGACGGTCGGTCGGGATAAGATGACATGGGGGCGTTGTCAGGAGCGAGCGGGTCGCGAGAACTGACAACGTTATGAGAACAAATCAAAAATCCCCCACGTCATCCGTCCAGCAGTCAAAGCGTTTGGGCGGGGTAATCAAGCTAGGTGTCGATGTGCACATCGAGAGTTACGTCGTCGTGATGAAGATCGACGGTAGTGCGCCACGGCGCGCGAAGCGCTTCACCCCGGAGGAGTTTCTCGGGTGGGTGCGCGGGGTGCGTGAACGCTGCGACGAGCTGCACAGTTGCTACGAGGCGGGCCCCTTCGGCTACACGTTGCACCGGCGTCTGGCCAAGCTGGGGATCTCCAATCACGTGATTCGTCCGATTAACTGGGACGAGCATGGCCAGCGGGTGAAGACTGACGCGCGCGATGCGACGCAGATGGTGCTGTGCCTGGATGGCTACCTACGAGGCAACCCGCGTAGCTTCAGCACGGTGCGCGTGCCCAGCGAAGCCGAGGAGCGGCGGCGCAGCCTCACGCGGCAACGCCAGAGTCTGATCAAGGAACGTAAGCGTCTGGCCGCGAAGGCGCGCAGTCACGTGATGTATTACGGTGGGCGTTTACAAGGCGAGTGGTGGAAGCCGCGACGCTGGCGCGCCCTGCAAGACCAGCTTGAGGAGCACGTGCTCGAACTGGTGGGACCTTTGCGTAGTATCCTAACGACCGTGGAGGAGCAATTGGTGTCACTGGAAAAACGCTTGGAAGAGATGTGCACCGTAGCGCTGCCCAAAGGTATGGGCGTGGTGATCTTCGAGCAAATGGAACGCGAGGTGTGCGACTGGCACCGGTTCACCAGCCGCCGGGCAGTAGCCAAAGGGTTGCAATCTGCGTACCAGTCTGCGTGATGCGAGCTTTTCATCGAAGCGACGGTGAAATGGGGCGGATGAGCCGTAATACACCGGCCCGCCCCCTGCAGAATCTATTCAGGTATGGTGTAGTTGCCGGTTTTGCAACGAATTTTGTAGATACTACAAGGAATGGCGAGATTCGCGGTCGATCCGTTCCTTGCGCCGGGCCGCGGCCGCTGCTGT
>CAKZMS010000744.1 GCA_937128785.1 uncultured Opitutaceae bacterium
TGTTCCGCAAGGACGTCGCCCGCTATATCCCGGAGCTGGCCCCGCAGGTGCTGCTGCTGGTCAGCCCGACCCAGTATGACGGCGACGTGCACGAAGTGCTCGAAGCCTCCGGCCGCGTCGGCCGCCGCTACTACCTGACCTTCACCGGCCCAACCATGCCCGATCGCGCCACCTCCGAGCTGGAAATCGACGGGCAAAAACTGCAACAATCCTTCTCGTCCGAGGAAGAGGAGTTTACCCGAATTTGTGAATTATGAGTGCACTTCGACGTATCCAGCGGGACTCGGCAAAGGAAGAGCTGGTTAAGCAGCTTACAACCGGCGATTCCGCAGTGTTTAAAGAAATTTGGCGTTTGTTGCTTTTCGCGGCGTCTCTGGGAATTCATGCCAAAAGACGCAAGCCTCTTGAGAAAGTAGACTCAGGAAAAGCAATGCCAGAAACATATTTCAGCGCTCCTGCTTGGAAGGGATTGCTCTACTTGATTTCGCTTGTTGAAACCGATGACAGTGAATGCTTGAGGTCTTCTGAGGAGGCCAAGGATGCTCTCGTTACCGCGTTTGAAGAGTATGCAAATAGCGGCCTTGAAATCATCGAAACCAAGATGGCGACGAGCGTGTCCCACCTTGATGATTTGGTTTCTCTCGTCTTGGAGGCGCCAACTACCGAATCCAAGCAGGCAAATGTCGTAGACTTGATCTAGCCATGGACTTCCTCGCCCGATTGTCATCCCTGAGGGTCCATCGCAAGAATGGCGACCGGGCACCTCACAAGCCGTTATACTTGCTTTATCTCCTTGCTGGAGTTGATCGGGGCGAGCAGCGGTTGCACCCGTTTCAGGTTGTTCAACCTAAACTCGCCGAAGCCATACGACGATTTGGAAAGAACTCGAGCAGCGTTCATCCAGAGTATCCGTTTTGGCGGATTCAGAATGACAGGCTGGGGGAAGTAAGCCCAGACGAATGGAATGAGGATGAGCTTCGGGGTGGCGAGAAGGAGCCAAAGAGATCTGCGTTGCTAGCTCGCAAGGCGTGCGGCGGACTATCGCTCGACGATTATGAGGATCTGCAATCAAGTCCCGAGCGTGTGCGACTTGCCTGCCACCAGATTCTCGATGATCACTTCCCTGTTAGCCTGCACGAGGAGATCATGTATTTCTTCGGGTTTAGCTTTGGAAAGGGGCAAGCCGAATTGATGGGCGACGAATTGGGGAGTGTCCGGCAACGGGCGTTTGAAGCCTACCAGCATCGCTGTGCGATTTCCGATTACAAGGGATCGCCAAGCTTTGAATATGCGGGTCTCGAATCCTCGGAAATCTTATGGCTGAACCATGGTGGTTCGGTGCAGGTCACAAACTTTTTGGTGATGACAACCCTGCATCGGAAGCTCTTCCATTTGGGGGCGTTCACGCTCGATGAGGACTTTCGAATTATGATTTCGGAGTCTTTTGAGAAGCAACCTCCGGCTCTGGGTCTCGAGCCCGGCAGGCGAATTCATCTACCGGGACAAACCGATGATCTTCCGTCTCAATCCTGCCTCGAATGGCATCGCTCAAAAGTCTTCAAGAGCTAGGTTGAATCTCTAGCCATTTTCCGAGAAATGCCTCGATGGTTCGAATGTCTGACCCGGAAGCCAAGAAACCTAGTCCCCTTCGGAGATGAGCATGCAAAAGCTCGTTGGCGTCCAAATCGGCGTTCTTCGTTTTTCGTCGGATGAGGTCAACATTCAGCAAGGTCGCGAAGATCTCGGATTGGTCACCTGCAAAAACTTTCCAAGTAATCTCCACCCCATCCTCCTTGGAGGTCTTTTCAAGGGGGGGGCAGGTTTCCTCTCGAATTGAAACGCTGAAGGCCCAGCGACACACGATGTTCCAGTTCTCGATGCCTGTGTTCCGCTTGATTTTAACCAACTGATCACGGGACTGCTTTCCGAGGCGTATTGTATCAACGGGCGGTTTCATATTGCGGGAAGTATCCTGGTTGGATTTGGGTGGTGCCGAGCGCCTCGTCGTGGGCGAGGTGGTAGTGGCGGGTGACGTAGGGCTGGATGGATTTGTGGTAACCGCCGACGATTTCCTCATCGGTGGAAAGGAGGAGGACCTGGTGGGAGGCCGAGGGGAAGTAGCGGGTGACGAGGTGGGTGCGGTGAGAGGAATCGAGGCGCCCGAGCGGGGTGTCGATGATGGTGGGGACCGGCCGGCCGGAGGCGCGGGCGAGGCCCCAGAGCATCGAGGTGGCGAGCAGCTGGCGTTCGCCGGCGGAAAGACGGTCGAAGGGCAGCGGCTGCTTGTTGCGATCGAGCAGGGTGACGGTGAAGTCACTGGGATCGATGGTCAGTCCGGAGATCAGGTCGGTCTTGCGCAGTAGCGACTGGAAGGACTCCAGCATCAGCGACTCGATTTTCGAGGCGTGCTTGCGAATCACGCGGGTCTTGAAAGCCGCTAAGGTTTTGCGGACGCGGGGCGAGTGGGCGAGCATGCGCTCGCGGTCCT
>CAKZMS010000745.1 GCA_937128785.1 uncultured Opitutaceae bacterium
CGTCGCCCTCGTCACCGGAGCCAACCGCGGCATCGGCAAAGCCATCGTTGAGTCCCTGCTGTCCCACGGCGCGGCCAAGGTCTATGCCGGAGCGCGCAATCCTGATTCCCTCGCCAACCTGGTCGCCGGCTCCGACGGCAAAGTCGTGCCCTTGAAGCTGGACGTCACCGATCAAGCCCAAGTTGACGCCGCGGCGGCCGCCGCTCCCGATGCGACCATCGTGATCAACAACGCTGGGGTAATCGCCAACCCGGACCTTTTCGGTGGAGACTTCGCCGCAGCCGAGCAGGAGTTTACCGTAAATTATTTCGGGGTGCTGAGCATGAGCCGGGCTTTCGCCCCCATCCTAAAAACCCGGGGTAGCGGGACGTTGGTGAACCTCTCCAGTATCGCTGGTCTGAGCAACTTCCCGATGTTGGTCACCTACAGCGATTCCAAGGCAGCGGTGCACTCGCTCACCCAAGGCACCCGCCACTTGCTGACCGGCTCGGGGGTGAACGTGCTCGGCGTCTACCCGGGACCGGTTGATACCGACATGGCCAAGGACATCGAATTTGCCAAGGAGACCCCGGATAACGTCGCTGACACCATCATCGCTGCTATCGAGTCCGGCGCCGAAGAGGTGTTCACCGACGAGATGGCCCGCGGTTATGCCCCGGCCTATGAAGCCGGCCACAAAGCGCTCGAACTCGGCACGCGCGAGATGATGGCTCAAGCCGCCGGAGCTTAAATCACGACTCCTTCTCCCAACTTAACGACCCGCGGCTCCGGCCGCGGGTTTTTTCATCAATCCAGACTCTCGGGGTCCGGATTCGTTTGGTGAAGCGGCAACAGTCTAACGATCCGGCGGGTAAGCACCGGGAAACTCCCCACCCTCCCACCCCAGGAGGGTGTCTACCACTGGGGACAGGCTCACACCGGCATCGGATCCTGGAAAGGTGGACAGGAGTTCGAAACGTTTCAGGTGCTCTCCCTTAAAGAGAGGACCAAAGTATTCGGGATAAATGACACCCGCCGCCGTAAACTGTGGATACAAAGCGCGTAAGTCAGCCAAATCGGTGATCGGGAGACTGCCAGCATCGTTATCCACCGGGCTCCACGCAATCATCGGCGGGCCCGCCCTACCCGTCCGTTGCACGTAAACGTTGCCGTCCAAACCTTGTAGCTGGGAATCCGTCAGCTTCCCATTGAGCGCATCACTTTGTTCAAGTTCGAGTAAGGGACGACCAAACTGCTCATCCCCTACCAGCAGGTTGTTCTTAAACACATGGCCATGGCGCTCGGGGACATCCGGGCCGGTGCTGGCGTGCCAACCAAAGTGGTCGCCGGCAGTGTGACTGCGGGTGGTCCGACGGAAGGTCGCTGCACTGTTGAAAAACGTATTTTGATACACCTGCACATCGCGACTGTTGAGGGCCCAGACGCCCCGACCACAATTGACGAAGACGTTGCCGGCGCAGATCGCACCGTTGGAGATTTCGAAAAAGAAACCGTTGGGCGTGGTCTCCACCCAGTTGTTGATGAACACCCCGTCGACGTTGCCGACGTCATACCAGACGCCACTGGCGTTGGGGTTGTCGATGATCAGGTTGTCGCGACAAACGACGTCGTAGGACTGGTTAAAAATCTTCACCGCCGTGGCGTAGTAACCGACGAGGTTTTCCGGGGTGTTGATCCGGGTCACGATGTTGCGCTCCAACAACACATCGGCGCTGTTGATCACGTAGATGCCCTCGGTCCCACAATCCGACACCAAGCAGTGGCGAATGGTGAGGTTGTCCCCGCGAAAATAGCCCGCCACCCGCGAGCAGTGGGAAATCGTCAGGTGCTCGAGCGTGGTGCCGACGATTTCTTTGCCGAACTCGCTCGGGTCCATCATGGCCCCGGGCTCAATCCCTTCGACGAGCAAGGCCAGGCGAGCGTATTGGGTGAACGTGATCCCCCGAATGGTCGGACCGATCCCGTCGTTGGGTTTGCCGTGGGCCGAACGCATGGTGCGCGTGATCGCGGAGTTATGGGCAGTAATCTCAATGACCTGATCGGCTGGATCCGCGCCGAGGTAGACCCAGCCTTCCGGGTAGTCGATGGAGTAGGACGATGCGTCCACATCCGCCAAACTGCCCACCGCCTGCAGGTAAGTGTCGTCCCGAAACACCATGTCGTTGTTGAACATGTGGAGGGGGGACCGGCGCAGGTTCTCTTCATTGGCCCGCCACCAATCCGCGGGGGCCGCAGGGAAAAGTCGGGTCCAACGCGTGCGCCACAGTCCGGCGTCGGTCTGCTCCCAATCGTCCGCAATCTCGGTCCCCTTGAGCACGGGCCGCTCCGCGGCGAAAGGTTGCAGGGTCACACCCTGACTGAGTCGCAATCCACCGGTCCGGTAGACCCCGCCGCGCAATACGATGGTGTCGCCCGTAACCACGCGGGCGATGGCTGCTTCGAGGGTGGTCGCGGCAGCGAGGGAGTCTCCTGTCGCCGCAGCCGAGCCGGTCGGCGCCACGTAGATCACACGCCCTTCGGTCGGGACCGGATAGTGCTGAGCGATCGGGCCATAGGGCCCTCCTGAGGGTTGGCCAACGGCGACAATTCCGGCGGCGAGAGCCCCGATAACACTGAAAAGAAAGCGGAGATTCATGGGTGGGTCCGAGCATGCAAAATCCCTCCAAATTACCGCACGACGAAAAGCCGGTTTATCTGGTCTAACATAGAGTCCAGCACCGCCATCAAATTGACCTGCCGGAATTCGCCTTTTCGCTGGGAGCAGATGACACGCCCCTCCGCTACCCTTGTGCTCCTTATCTCCGCCCTACTGGCATCCGCGCTCCCTGCCGCCACGCCCTCTCCCGAGATCGAGGCAGCCCTGGCGGTGGGCCTCGGGACCCACACTGCTCAGGCCAGCCTCGAACCGGAGGTAACTTTCAAGCAGGCCATCGCCAGTCTCCGGAAGCATCTGGCAGATACTCCCGCCGAACGCAGCGCGGTGGCACAACGGGCCGCTATGTTCGTTTACGGAACCAAACGGGAGGTCCCCGAAGACGAGGCAACGAGCCGTCTGTTCGCCGAGCAGGTAGCCACCCACCTGGAAATGCTGGCGGATGACTCCGAAGCCTACGAACAGGTGCTCCAGCGCGCCTACCGCCATGTCGTGGGTCGGGATGTCTATGCTGAGGAAATCGCCTACTGGGACAACTATGCCGCCCTGCCCTATGCCCTGTTGGTCGGCTGCATCGAAGACTGGGCCCGGCGCAACCAACCCGGCCTGATGAATACGGCGGGCACGCCGACCGTTTCGGTGAACTGCGAGCTGTTGGTCACCACGCGCCTGAGTCCAGCCTTTGCCCAGAGCGTGGCAACGTGGCTCGGCCTGCCGGCCTCCACTCCGGTCCTGGCCCCCGGCGCCGCTGAACTGCAATCCAGCGGCAGTATTCGGTTTTTGGTTACCGCGGTGCGGTAGGCACCTTGCGAGGTAATCGCTATCTGAGTGCCACTGGATCCCGCAGCCAGTCGATGAGTTGCATCGGGGTGACAATGCGCACTTCCGGATGCTCCAGCGCATAGGCGATGAAGGCCTGCATCGCTTCGCGGCGGTCCGGCTTGTCCAGTGAGAACATCGCAGTATGCGCGCCCACCATCAAAGGAGCCCGGTTGCCGGCCAGGCGCAGATCGAGCGTGTGCTTGAGAATGGCCAGGAATTCCGGCCCTTTGCGGCCGGCGGCCTCCATGACGTTCCAGTCTAGACCGGAAATTTTGCGGGTTTCGGTCGACCAGTCCCAACCGCCGTTGGCTTTGATGTATGCTGCCATGCGATCGGCGAGACCGGGTTTGATGTCGTAGCGCTCAGCCTGGTCATCTGGCGGGACCATAAACACGTGGATGGGGATCTCCCAGAGACCCGGATGATTTTTTACCCGCTTCAGGTCGCCCGGCTGGGTGGTATATTGGTTGCCCGGACTGCCGTGATCCAAGGTGTAGGGCCACATGAAGTTAGTGCCATCGTGATCGGCTTGATAGCCCTCTTCGATGGAGGAATCGTAGAGCATGCCCACGTGCTGGGCAGCGGTAAACGTGTCGTCGTTGTATTCGAGAAACGGCGTGCGAAATCCGCGTTGGGCTTCGCTGATGATCCCGCAGGCCAAGAGGCTCGAGCGACACTGGGCCATTTCCTCAATCCACTGCTCCTCGGAAAACTCGCCGCCGTGGTAATGATTGTGGGTGTGGTTGGTCACCTCATGGCCCGCCATCCAGGCCTGGTAATGCACATCGCGGAGCTCAGCAGACGCGTCGAGGTATTTTCCGTTGGAGTAGAACGCAAACCGCACGGGGGAGCCATCGGAGTTCTC
>CAKZMS010000746.1 GCA_937128785.1 uncultured Opitutaceae bacterium
AGCCGGCGAGCCAGAGTTTGGCCGATTCCGCGCCTAGCCACCACCACAGGACGGCGCTGAACGTCATCGCCAGGGAAAACCAAACTCCGCACCATGACAGCGCCTCCTTGAGTTTGATCTCATGGGATTGGCGGTGAAATACCCCCAGATCGAGCGCGCGCATCGCTACGATGAAGAGCATGAAGGCACCCCATGCCCATAGCGGAAATGTATCCATGAAAAGCGGAGCATGCGGGGCGGGGAACCTCCCTCGCAAGCTGCGAGTCACCGGTCTTACTGTGTCCGTAACTTGACGCTGCGCGCGTCGTCTTAAACGCTACCTGCTCCGTGTCTCACCGTGTTTTCATCCTTCTCCTCGTGTTTGCCCTCCCGGTGCGGAGCCAAGTCGATTCCGCGGAGGCAGTTTCGGAAGCGCCGCGTTCACCGTTCCTGCCCCCCTCGGTGGCGGCTGAAGCGGTCTCGGAAACGGTGGTGGAACAAGACGCCGAACTGCAGTTCTGCGGGGTTTTTGGCGACGGTGACAACAAACGTTTCCTGATCTACAACGTCACCACCCGGCGCTCGTCCTGGTTGCGTTTGAACCAGGAGGGGCCGGATGAAGTGTTTGTGGAGAGTTTTGACCCGGCCGAAAGCACCGTGAATGTGCGACAGGGTTCCCGCCCCATGACGCTCGGTCTGCAAGCCGCCACGCTGACGGGCGGCGGCGGCGGCGGAGCCGCGGCGGCCGTCGCACTCACCGGTAATACGCGAGAGGATTTGGTCAACACGGTGCGGGTGAACCCGACCCCGGCTGATGAGCGTCGGCGGCTCGAAGCCGTAGCGGCCGAAGTAAGGCGGCGTCGGGCGGCCCGGGCTGCGGCGGCCGCCGGGACGGCAGCTCCCGCCACGCCCTGATCAGTTTTCGACGTATCGGAAATATCAATACAGGAAGCGGAGGGCTTGGTTTTTGCGCGCCCCCCCGTGGTAGTCCCCGGAACTTCCCACGAAAAAATACCTAAATCCCCCAATAAAAACGTATTGCTTTCGGTAGGGTGAGGTCTACACCGAGAATTCGTTATGGCTAAACGCAAACCCAACGCTGCATTCATGAAACCGGTCACTCCTGACGCTGCCCTCGCGGCGGTTGTTGGGTCAAAGCCGCTACCCCGCACAGAGCTCACCAAAAAGCTCTGGGTCTACATCAAGGCTAATGGTCTTCAGGACCCCAAGAAGAAGACTCAGATCAACGCTGATGATAAGCTCAAGGCGGTCTTCGACGGTAAGAAGTCCGTGAGCATGTTCGAGATGACCAAGCTCGTCTCCGGACACGTCACCAAGTAAGTTCTGTCTTCAGAATTTCTTTCAAGCGCCGCGAGCAATCGCGGCGCTTTTTTTTGCTCCGATCAACGGGCCTGTCGAACAGGTAGAGCAGTAACCTCTTGTTAGGCAGTATATTAAACTATTCCTGCAGGGCTGCGGAGATCCGTTTGGCCGCGTGGCGCAACACTTCGAGGCGGGCGTAACGTTTGTTGTTAGCCGGGATCAGGGACCACGGCGCATGCGCGGTATCAGTCAGCGCCAGCATATCGCCCACCGCGGTTTCGTAAGCGGACCACTGCTTCCGGTTACGCCAATCTTCGTCGTTAATCTTGTGCTGTTTGTAGGGGGTGGTTTCGCGCGAGCGGAAGCGTTCGAGCTGCACGTCCTTGGAAATCTGCAGCCAATATTTGATCACGATGGAGCCGTGATCGTGGAGCTGTTCTTCGAAATCATTGATTTCGGCGAAGCTGCGCCGCCATTCATGAGGGTAGCAAAATCCCTCGATTCGCTCGACCAAGACGCGTCCATACCAGGATCGATCAAAAATAACTACCCGCCCGTCGCGGGGTAATTGGCGCCAGAAACGCCACAGATAGTGGTGTTTCTTTTCTTCATCGGTCGGCTTGGCCACCGGGATAATCCGATAATTGCGGGCGTCCACTGCACTGGTCAGGCGGCGGATGGCGCCACCTTTTCCGGCGGCGTCCTGTCCCTCGAAGACGAAGACGACGGTGCGTTTGGCCTCGTGGGCCTGACGGATGGCGCGATTGAGGCGGCCCAACCATTTCTCGCGTTTGTTTTCGTAAGCGCGGGAAGTCAGTGTGTGGTCGAGCGGAAGTTCCAGCAGTCGCTGCCGCCCGTCGGGGCGCAGAGCCACAATGCGAGAGGGCTTCACCGGACCCGATTGGTTGCGTTTGCTGATGCGGCGGTGATGCGCGCGGAAGCGCCGCAGCAAGGTCTGGGCAAAGGCGAGATTTCGGAGCTTGGGCTCCAACGATTCGATCGTGTCCCACCGCGCGCCGGGGCGATCGGTCTCGGCGAGGATGTGTTCAGCGGTGCGGGAGAGGCGCTGGTATGCCTTGTGTGCCCGGACCTGATGATCCGTCACGCGCCAGGCGGTTGACCGGTCGCCGCGGAGTTGTTCGAGCCGCTGACCTTGATCGTCCTTGGAAAGGTGAAACCACAGTTTGATCACGAGGGTGTCGCTATCGGCGAGCAGGCGCTCGAAGTGGCGGATGCGATGGAGTTCGTCGTCGAGCTTGTTGAGCTCTTTACGGCTATCGGTCTCTTCACGGAGCGTTTGGGTATACCAGGAGTCGACGAAGATACCGATGCGGCCGGAGGAGGGCAGGCTGCGCCAATAGCGCCACATGAACGGACGTTCGCTCTCCTCGTTGCTGGGTTCGTCCACCGCGATGGTCTCCACGTTGCGCGGGTCCAGCCAGCCCATGAGGGTGTTGAGTGCGGCACCGCGGCCGGCGCCTTCCACTCCCGCCAGAATGAGCACGATTTTGGTGCGACTTTCCTGCAGATCAATCTGCAGGTTTATGAGATCCTGCCGCACGCGGGAGACCTTGGAGTCGTAAGCTTTTTTGGAGAGCTTGGTCGATGAGCCCGATGCCTTGGCCATTGATCAAGACATTGGTCACGAGCGGGATGGGATGTCGAGCTTTGGGAGGATTTGGAGCGGACTATTCCCTTGGAGGCCGGAACGTCCGTAGTAGCGTGAGGCGCTCCCGCTCATGAATTCACCTGTCCTTTCACCCCACCGGCGCCGTGCCACTGTGATGCTGCTCTTGGTCACGGGTTTTTGGGGCATGAGTTTTCCGCTGATGAAAGCCGCGGGCATGCTGGCGGCGGTGCACGCCCCGAATGCGGGCACTTGGTTTTTTACGGCGATGATGCTGGCGCCGCGCTACATCCTGGCGACCGCGGTGCTGGCGATTGTTTTGGGCGCCGGGCTGCGGCACATCACCCGTTTGGAGTGGAAGCAGGGTCTCGCGATTGGCGGTTTTGCCAGCATGGGGATGTTGTTTCAGGCCGATGGGCTGCAGTTTACCGCGGCTTCGACCTCCGCGTTTCTTTCTCAATTTTATGCGATTTTGATTCCGCTGTGGGTGGCTTGGCGCACCCATCGCAACCCGGGAGCCACGGTATGGTTCTGTTGCGGCTTGGTGCTGGTGGGCGTGGCCGTGTTGGGGCGCTTTGACTGGCACGAAATGAGACTCGGTCGGGGAGAGTCAGAGACCTTGTTGGCCTCGGTGTTTTTCATGGGGCAGATTCTAATGCTCGAGCGGAAGGAGTTTGCGCTGAACCGGGTCGTGCCGATCACGCTGGTCATGTTTATGGTGCAGATGCTGGTGTTCACCGGACTGGCGCTGGTCACGACGCCGAGTTGGGGAGCACTCGTGGCGCCGTTGAGTTCGGGCCCGTGGTGGATGTTCAATTTGACCCTCACGATCTTCTGCACGCTGGGGGCGTTTCTATTGATGAACCGCTGGCAAAAGGAAATCTCCTCCACGGAAGCGGGCGTGCTTTACTGTATGGAGCCGGTGGTAAGCTCGGGCATGGCGGCGTTTCTGCCCGGATTGTTTTCGATCTGGGCAGGCATATCCTACGCCAACGAGGGCATCACCCGTCACCTCCTGATTGGTGGCGGGTGCATTCTGCTCGCCAACGTATGGTTGCAGTTGCGCCCGCCGCCGCCGCGCCTCAGCGACTGAACTGTCCGTCGGCCAGAAACGCCTTCACCTGCTCGATGGGGTCTCCCCGATACTGGATCCACGTGTGGGAGTGCGGCATGACGATGTGGTCCTGCATGCCGTCGAGTTTGGTTTCGGCGACGCGCACTTTTCCGTCGCCCGGTCCTCCGGTCCAGTAGGCGAGCAGGGGGTTGATCGGGCGATTGCCGGCGATGATGCCGAGCTCCGGACCCTCGGGCCAAGGACCGAGTTGATTGGGGTAGGAGTCCGGGTCAGTCGAGAGTCGCCCGCCGTTCACCCCGGTGCTCAGTTTGAAGAGTTTCCACGTGCCGATGCGATCGACGAGTGAGGATCCTTGGTTGGGGGGAGCGAACATCACGACGCGACACAAGTTGGCCGGGACCGGATCTTGCTGATCGAGCCAGCCGCGCAGCACGATGCCCCCCATCGAGTGAGTGACGAAGTGAACCGGAGGATCGGTTGGTCCGAAGTCGACTTGGTTGGCCTGCAGTTGAGTCGGCAGCCAGTCGGCCGCCAATTCCTCCAAGGGTACTTTCAACGATTCATAGCTGAGGTTGACGACCCGATAGTCTGATTGATGGAGAGATTTCGCCACGCGACCCATGGCCCAATCGCCGAGACCCAGACCATGGAGCACGACAACGGTCCCCCGATGGGTAGAATCAGCGGGGGGAGGGGAGGATGCGGTTGCCACGGCGAATAATCCCAAGACCAGCAGGAGTCTCATGAGGTGGTCAGCCTGCGTCCGGCTCGCAGGTGAATCAAGGAACGCGTGGTGATGGCGCTTAGCACGATCGCTCCTCCCAGCATGGCCAGAGCCGTAGGCTTTTCTCCCATCGCGATGAGCACCCAAAGGGGATTGAGCAATGGTTCAATCACGGGGATGAGCACCGCCTGCAATGCGGTCACGTGTTTGATGGCGAATGCGTAGAACCGATAGGAAATGCCGAGTTGCACGACACCCAAAACGACAAGGGCCAGCCAACCATCGGCGGAAAGGTTTCCGGCGGTGGCGATGGAAGGCAGGCCCACCATGAAGGCGAGGGCGTTGCCCAGAATAATTGATTCGAGGGGTGAGCTGTCCTTCTGCGCGCGCAGGGCCATCGTCATGGCGGCGAAGAAGACGCCGGACAGCAGGCCCAGACCATCACCGGCTAGGTTGCCCACCGCGAGCCCGTCGGCGAGGAACAGCCCCATGCCCGCCACGACGACGATCACGGTCGTCCAGTCCAGTCGGGTTGCCCGCTCCCGCAGAAACACCCAGCCCAGAATGGCCACCCAAACCGGCGCGGTATACTGGAGAAGGATCGCGTTGGCCGCCGTGGTTAGCTTGGTGGCCGCACAGAAACACACGGTGCAGCCGGCGTAGCAGAACGCGCCCAGCAACTGGGGTCGCGACCAGGTGAAATTGAGTTTTCGATTGGTCGCGAGGAGGAACAGCGCCGCGAAGAATCCACGTCCTCCGGCCACCGCAAAGGGCGGCCAGTCGATATGCTTGATGAGCAGTCCGGCGCTGCTCCAAAGCGCCGCCGCAATGACGAGACAACCCACCGCCTGGCGCTGCTGTTGAGGAGAACTCACGGGTAGTGGCGGTTGGGTGGGGCGGACGATTTCCGACTACCGAAACAGCAGGGGATAGAACCGTTCCCAATAGTCGCGCCAGATCGGCCAGCTATGGTTGCCGGTGGTCTCAACCCAGGTGTGCTCCACTTCGTTTTCGCTCAACCACGCGGTGAGGTTGCGGTTGGGTTCGATCAGAAAATCATCCTCGCCGCATCCAATCCAAAGCAAGTGGGGCGCCAGTTCGGGGTCGTTTTGGTGGGTGACCAGTGGCTGCAGGATTTGGCGGAACTCCCGGGCGGTGCCGCCGGAACTGAATCCCCCGATCCAGCCAAACGTATCGAGGTTCTGACTGCCGATGCCAAGCGCATGGCCTCCTCCCATGGACAAGCCGACGATGGCCCGATGATCCCGACCCGGCAGGGAAAGGTAGTTTTGCTCAACCTGGGACAGGATTTCTCCCACGACCTGTTGTTCCATTCGCTGCTGATTGAGTGGACCGTAGCTCCCCCAATCGACCGCCCCGCCGAAGGGGATCGGAGCGGGGTGTCCATGCGGGGTCACCACGATGGCGGGCACCGCCTTGCCGGCTTCGATCAGATTGTCGGCAATCAGATTAGCGCGACCGAACTCGAACCAGGCCCGCTCATCGTCGCCAAAGCCGTGCAGCAAGAACACCACGGGATAGCGCTGGTCCCCGGCGGGATCATAACCCGGCGGCGTGTACACAAAGTAAGCCGCAAAGCCGCCGTTCCGGGCATCTGATGGATAAGAATGGCGATGAATCGTGCCGGCAGCGACCGCCCGTTGCGCGAAGGCCCGATCCGTGTCGCCCACCACCTCGAAGGCACTTTCCATCAGCAACCATTGTTTGGTGTGCCGATTGCGCGGATCGAGCACCCGGGCGCCATCGACATCAAAGTAGTAGCTGTAGATATCGGGTTCCAAGGGACCGATGGTCACACTCCAAATGCCGTTTTCGTTCTTGGTCAAAGGAACGGCGGGGCGGGCCATGCGACCCCGTAGGGAAACCTGGTCAGCATTGGGCGCAAGCAGTCGAAAGGTTACCTGACCGTCCGGCGCGATCTCAGGGGAACGAAATTCCGTCTGAGCCTGAGCCCAGACGGAAAGGAGAATAGTGAGGACGGTGAACCGGATCATGCCCGGCATCCTGACAGGGCGCGGAGCCCGAATCGAGTCAGGATCGGTTATCAGTTCAGCGCGTCCAGCACGATGCCGGGAGTGAGCAACTCGGGCAGGATCACCGGCTCGGCTTGATCGGGCCGGTAAACGAGATTGAACGGCACCGCGCTACGCTCCCAACGGGCCAACTCCGCCGTGATGGCGGGATCGCGGTTGGTCCAGTCGCCCTTCAGCATGAGCACATTCTGGTCGCGGAAGGTCTGCTGGATTTCGTCCGAAGCGAATACGATTTTCTTGTTGGTCTGGCAGGTCGCGCACCAACGGGCGGTAAAGTCCACGTAGACCGGTCGGCCGGCTGCTTGAGCCTCTTGGATGGCCGACGGACTCCACTTTTCCCAGACCAAATCGTCGTTGCTTGGAGTCTGCGGCCAGCCGATCAGGCCGCCGGCAACAAGCACTATCAAGCCTCCCATCAGGCCCAAGCGTTTCCGTCTGGCGGAGGCACCGGGGGCATTGTAACGGCCATACCACCAAACCGCCAAGGCGATGACGGTGAGTCCCATGATGACCATGAGCGATCCGGATTCCGTGGTTTGGCCGGCCAGCACCCATACCAGGTATCCAACGGTCGCATACAACGGGAAGGCCATGACCTGCTTGAAGGTCTCCATCCAGCTTCCGGGCTTGGGAAGCAAGCGCGCGCGCCCCGGGACGTAGGAGAGCAGCAGGATCGGCGCCGCCATGCCGAGGCCAAGCGCCGCGAACACGACCATTGCCACCAGCCAGGGCTGGGTGAGCGCGAAGCCGAGCGCAGGCCCCATGAACGGCGCCGTGCAGGGGGTAGCGACGGTTGTGGCGAGCACGCCGGTGAAGAAGGACCCCTTGTAGCCCTCCTTCTGTGCCAGGCTGCCGCCGACTCCCATGAGGCTCGTACCGATCTCAAACACGCCCGACAGGCTGAGAGCCAGCATGAAGAAGATGTAGACGATGAGCGCAAGGAACCAGGGCTGCTGGAATTGGAACGCCCAGCCGATGCGTTCTCCCCCAGCGCGCAGCACGATCAGGACCGTGGCCAGCGCCAGGAACGCGAACAGCACGCCGGCGGTATAGGCGAGTCCGTCCATCCGCTGCTTATGCAGCGAGGCGCCGGCATTCTTTGCCAGGCTCAGCGCCTTCATCGAGAGGACCGGGAAGACACAGGGCATGAGGTTAAGAATCAGGCCACCGAGGAAGGCAAATACGACATAGAGCGCGAGCCCACCGCCACTCGACTCGGCGCCGGGCGCGGCCGCCGCGGACAGGAGCGAGAACTCGTCGACCTCGAGCGCGGGGCTGGAGAAGTCATACGCCCTGCGCGCTCCATCCGCCTCCTCCAGGACTAGGACCCCGTAGACCTCACTGAGGTCCTCGAGCATGCGTCGCGGCTGCCCGTGGGTGATCTGCAGAAGACTCGCGTCGAGGGTCACGTCGCGCAGCGGCCCCGGCTTCAGCACGCGCCGCTTCTCGGGAAAGAAGAAGGCGTCCACCGCCCCCTCGAAGAGGCCGCTGGCGGATTTGAATCCCAGACTGATTCGCTCCCCCGCGGCAACGACGCTCTGCTCGATGTCGTGATCGAGCAGGGGCAGCTGCGCGCGGGCCGTCTCGAAGTAGTCGGCGTTAGCCGCGTCAAGTCGCTGCGCCGTCGCGGTAGGCAGGGTGATGCTCAGCCGCTGCTCGCCCGGAATGCAGATTTGTTCGCACACGTTCCAGAACGCGGTGGTAGACAGCGTAACACTGTCCTCGGCGTAGTCCGCAGGCAGGGTGATGGCGATCGGAAGCACGACTTCCCGCTCGTAGCCGAAGTTGACCAGGTCGGTTTCGTAGAAGGGTAGCCAGTGTGGCGCGGGAAACTGCAGCTCTGACAGACGGGTCCCGGCGGGCACCGTCCAGTCACTGAGAGCGCTTGGCTCGCCGCTGTCGCCACCCATTTTCCAGTAGGTGTGCCAGTGCTCCGCCGGCGTAAGCCGCAGCCCCAGCCACTGGGTCTCGCCCGGGACCAGCGTCGTCGCCTCACTC